>CADAPR010000253.1 GCA_902789785.1 uncultured Lachnospiraceae bacterium | reverse complement strand
ATAGCAAACTCTTTTGATTGCCGGCTAGAATTCATGTGTTATAATCCGCACGAATTAAAAGTAGTCTTTATGTTTTAGGAGGAGAAATTGGTCATCAAGGTATCTGATAATGACAATTTTTCTTCAAAACATCATACTGAAGAATTGACGATAGATGAACGTCAAGAATTCATTACAACCATTAAAAACTTAACTCAAAGTCTTTCTAATCTAGAACGTACCACTCAAGAACAAACTAAGGCCTATCAAGACCAAGCTGAGTCTTATCAAGAGCAGATAAAGAATTTAACAGATCAGGTTCTGAAAATTTCCGAACAATTACAGTCTGTGCTAGAAAAATTAGAACGTGCTGAATCCAAGAACAAAGAGAAAGACGATTTAATCAAACGCCTAAAAGTTATGTGCCGTAATGGTCAGCTTGATAACGATGAGTTAAAAAGACTGCTGTTTCAAGGTGGACAGGAGAAATTAAGGGACAAAGAAGCTGTTTCCCAAAATACGTCGGCAAGCAAAGCTAAAAAAGAAGGATAAAGCTCCCGTCAAAAGAAACAGAAAAACGAATAAGGAACGATTAGTCGACAATCACAAGCAAAAGCAGCGTTACCTTGATGCTCACGGGAATATTTTATCTGAAGATAAAGAACTGGCTGATAAATGGATTCCCGCTACAATTACACAGGATGGAAAAGAGTATAAATTTACCGGATGGCAGGTCAGCTGCCATAAGGTTGAAAAGGAAATAGCGGTATATGATGTAACCTCATACATCCCTCACTATGTTCCTGTAGATGATACTCAGGATAAATCACCTCTGACTGTAATAAATCCAGAAGAGGACTTTTTATCCAAAACATTATTTGGTTTTGCTATGATGGCTGATGCCATAGCTGAACGTCATGAAAAACGAATACCTATGCGGAGAATAGCAGAGAGCATCTCCCAGAATATATGTCAGTTAACCAGACAGCAACTGGCAAAATACATAATCTATGCAGCAGATTACATAGCCCCGTTTTATCAGACTCTTACAGAAGAAGTCATGTCATCAAGAGTACTTCATCTGGATGAAACCTTCATGAGTACTCAGGAAGAGGAAAACAGCAGGCAGTACATGCTGGTATTTACTTCCGAAAAAGGAGTGTTCTACCACTACACGAACAGCAGATCTCAAACAGTACCTTACAATCTATTGAAGGAACATTTTGGAGATGTGCCCGAATGGGTGGACAAGGACGGGAATATCATCATTATATCAACAGACGGCTGGTATAACGTGGAGTGGATGAAAGATGAAACCACCGGGGAATATAAAGCTGTTCTTGTAGGCTGTATGGTGCATCTCCGGCGATATTTCTACGCTATATATGGTGCTCATAAAAACCACATAAACGAAGATAGTGAAGAATATCAGGTATGTAAGCGGGAAGAAGTCAGAAAAATCTTAGATGAAATCAAACTGACAGTCGATAAATATACAGAAATATTCGATAAAACCGAAGATATCAAGTCTGAATATACAGCGAAATTTATCAAAGCTATAAACTACGCTAACAATCAGTGGCCAAAATTCGAAAGAATTATGGATGATGGTGCTATTCCTTTGGATAATTCAGAAGCGGAAAGAAGCATCAGGGATTTTGCTGTATTAAGACATTCTACTCCTAGCGGGATTGCCTCAATCAAAGGGGCAAAGGCTCTTGCTGTATTTTCTTCTATCTATGAGACCTGTAAAAAGCATCAGGTACCAATGAAAGATTATCTGGAATTTCTGTTCAGACACGCCGGACTTAATAAGGCTGTTTTAGACAATCCAGACACTCCTGACGAAAGAAAAAGGGAAATACTTCTTGCAGGAATGCCTTGGAATTATAATAAGTTAAATTAAGGTTGTAAGACCTAATACCTTTTTTTTATATAGAGCATCGTCTTAAAACAATATATGTAATTCTAAAAAAGAAAATCACATTATTCAGGATTTCCCATATTACAGAATCACGAATACAGCTTATGACAGATAAAAATGTCGGTTTAGAATAATACCTGCGGAAGGAAGACAGCAGAAGCCGAAAAAGAATCTGTTAAAGAAAACAGCAGTCAATGTTCTTTAAAAACGCAGAAAAAATCATCAGCTGCACATTTCTTCTGAGAAATGTATCATTTTTAACCAATCTATCTAATGGAGATATCGAAATTAATGAATTAAAACTAAAGGGATTATCAGGACTGTAGTGGAATAAACTTTAGGATTGAGTTGGATAGAGATTGGCACGGAATGTGCCACGGATTTATTCTTAAGGACCTAAGACACATTCCACGAACTCTTTTTTTCAGCGAAGTCTACTGAGGTAGCTTCATACCTATTAATGAAAAATCAGTTAAAAAGAAA
>CADAPR010000252.1 GCA_902789785.1 uncultured Lachnospiraceae bacterium | reverse complement strand
GTGAATGCACAAAGAATAATGAATAGTTAATAAAAAGCTGAGAACAGGATGATTTTCTATCTCAGCTTTCATTATTGAATAAGTTTTAAGTTTATGTTTCGTGAACTACTCATGACTAAAGTTACGAGCTTCTGTAAACTTTGTGGATATGTTTAAGAAGTTTGATACTTGAGTTTCCAACTGACAAGTCAGACAACCCTATTATTATAGACGTATTCACTTTGACTCTAGTATTGATTTTGACAAGTGAAATTGTTTAAATCCTTGATAAAAGGCACAATTTTATGTAATTTCATTAAGCCATACCTACTAATATATGCTCATCACTTGTCCATAGTCAAAACGTTATAAATTGCGGCGTAAAACCCACGCGCCTTTAGGCCGTGGGATGAAAGCCGCTTTTCTATGAAAAAATTACATTTCTGCTACTTGGCACATACATAGATTTAATATATAATCTATGTATAAATTAATAAAAGTTTCAGCTTATGAGGATATAAACATGTGTGAATCATATAAGGCAATACTTTTTACAATAACAACACATCATGACGAAAGCATGGAGGGATTATAAATAATGGCACGTTCTAAAAGCAATAACGTACAAATCAATATTTCTATTCCTTCTGAATGGAAGACCCAGCTTGAGAACCTTGCACGCATCTATTCTGTCGAGGAAGGTAAAACCATTACATTTCTTGACCTGATGCGCAGAGGGATTCAGGAAAAATATCAATTAGGAGAAGAAGACAATGAGCGAGGAACAATATCATAGTGCTTCGCATTGTAAATATTTGACGCAGTATCATATCATCTGGTGCCCTGAGTTCAGATTCTCTGTCTTGCAGAAAGGCGCTGACGATAAACTAAAAAAGATCCTTGCTGACATCTGCAATCAATACGGATATGAAATCAAGGCACTGGAAGTGATGCCAGACCATATACATATATTCGTGGATTGCCCGCAGACGGTTGCCCCATGTGATATAGCAAGGACGCTTAAAAGCATCAGTGCTGTTGAAATGCTTAAGGCTTTTCCGCAGTTGAAGCAGTTTTAATATATCGAGGAACAGAAAAATCATGACTGATGAAGAATACAAGAAAATCTTGAAGCAGTTTCATAAACTTTCTGACAGGCACATCCTGGCTGTCGAAATCGATATGCCGTATTCTGATGTGTTAAAAGTCGTGGCTCTGTCAGACAGGATACGCAAGGCCGGGAATGAACTTGTCGGGCTTATGAAAAAGAATTATGACCAGCTTTTACGTACCAAGAGATACCGCAAACTGCTTAAATTATATGGGGATACTGAGGATAAGAGCAAACGTAAGGCTTTGGCAAAGCAGCTCAACGAAATGCAGATATCCTACAATATCACATGGGATTATTGCAGAAGATCCATGATACCCATAGGTAAGAAATATGGCATAGATGCTGTTTTTGCTCTTACTAAAGCCGAAGATATCTGGCACGGGATGGAAAAATGTCTTTATGGTGATGGCGGCATTATTCATTTTTCTAAATACGGAGATTTGCCATGCATCAGGGCAAAACAGATAAACCGTGGCATCTCAATGTCCGTTAAGGGCAATAAACTGCAATTCAGGCTTGGTAAAACTATGTTTGGAATACAGGCAGATGACAGATTTCAACAAGATGAAGTAGATGCCGTTTTATCTTATCTTGCCGAACCAGAGAACATAGATAATAAAGCTGTTAACACACTTATAGAAGATGCCTGCTACATAGATACATACAGACCATGCTATGCCACTCTTGTGCCCAAACTGATAAGAGGCAAGTACAGACTATATCTTCATCTAACCATCGAAGGGAAAGCGATGCCCAAATATGACAAGCATGGCAATCCCCGTCACATATACGGCAAAGGCGCGATAGGCGCTGATATTGGAACGCAGACGGTTGCATATACATCAGATACCGAGGTTGGCTTAAAGAATCTTTCGGAGCGCGGCAACAGCATCCAGACATCCGAAAGAAAGGAACGACTTCTTTACCGCGCCATGGACAGGTCAAGGCGGGCAACGAATCCACAGAACTATAACGATGATGGCACGATGAAGAAAGGCCGTAAAATATGGAAATACTCTAATCATTATAAGCGGCTAAAAGCTAAGCACTCTGAATTATGCCGTATCAACGCGGTCAACAGGCAGCTTGCAATAAATGAGGATGCCAACCACTTACGAAGTCTTGGAGATACGTTTGTGACTGAACCTAAAAATGCGAGCAGGCTCATGAGACGCACAAAAGAAACTACTGTTAACAGT
>CADAPR010000251.1 GCA_902789785.1 uncultured Lachnospiraceae bacterium | reverse complement strand
CCATGTCCTCTATTTAAGTCTGAGAATCAGTTTGATTATGTTTTTACAGCAAAACTGAAGATCTGCTTTGGTTATACTATAACCATCCTTTTCTTTACCGCTGTTAACTGCTTCGATTATATCCGCTATGTTCTTTTCACATCCCGGCATCTGTATATCATCACCGGCATATATGCATCCACTGGATGCCGATATTGGGTAATGAGCGCCATACTTGCCAGTAAGTCCAGGAACATCCTGGCTGGTCAGCCAGTCAGTCATTACCATGCCTTCAAATTTCCATTCATCTCTTAATGCCTTTTGAGTAAGATCTTTGCTGTTTGCCGTATGTATGCCGTTTAGCAGATTATAGCTTGTCATAACAGATGCAGGGTTTGATTCCTTAACGGCTATCTCAAATTTAACGGCTATCTCAAATCCCTTTAGATATATCTCTCTTAATGCTCTTTCCTTTATATGAACATTAACAAAATATCTGTTGTCTTCCTGGTTGTTGGCAGCAAAATGTTTTATTGTGGTTCCTCTTCCCTTAATCTTCTGAACACCTCTTGTCATCGCTGCAGCTATCTTTCCTGCAACCAAAGGATCTTCTGAGTAATACTCAAAGTTTCGGCCGCATAAGGGATTTCTGTGTATGTTCATAGCAGGAGCAAGCCACAAAACGACTCCGAACTGCTCCATTTCTTTTCCTATCATCTCACCTACAGATTCGACCATATCTGTATTCCAGGACTGTGCAAGTGCCCACCCTATCGGGATCGCTGTACAGTACTGATAGTAGTCTATCGCATCTTTGGGTGTATCTTTGGGCCATGGTTTGATCAGATCTCCGAATACTGCTCCTCCTGGCAAGATTTTTCCGTTTCTGTCAGTCTTAAAATGCGGCTGGAGTCTTAATCCGGCAGGTCCGTCAGCCATTATCATCGTATCCACTTTGCGTGAATCTTTTAATATGGTTGATGTATCGCCGGCTGCACCTGGAACGGTAAACGCATCGGCAACAGTAATGCTCCCGTCATTGCGTCTGAGTGTTCCTACACACATCCTTGCCATCTCTTCAACTGTCAGCTGAGCTATCAGTTCATCAAGAGTTCTTTTGCCGCTTCTTACATCATCCAGTGTTATAGTCTCGCCAGGATATTTATCGATCAGTTCTTCTTTTATTCCCAAATATTCTTTCTTAACAGTCTCTATGCATTCAGTATCAATATTTATGATCTCGGCATAGCATTTCTTGTCTACGCCGCTCGGATCAAAATCGTTTTTGATAATTTCAGAAGATGCTATCTCTTCAAAATCTTCATCAAGAGGACATATATGCTCACAGATCTGAGTCACTTTTTCCTTGTCAAATCGTAATATAGCTGCAGGTTTTGTATGTCTCGAATCCTCACCGTATCTGACTATGTAGTCTCCCTCTTCAATGATGTATGAGCATGATTCTTCATCGAATGATGCAAGGGAAACTATATCAAATTTTGCCGTTATATCCTGCTCTTCATCCGGTTTAAGTTCCTTGGATTTAACAAAGGCTTTAAGCTCCTGATAGGGAGTTGCAAACTTATTGCGCTGTATTTATCTCCTGTGTTCCTAATCTTAAAATCTATAAAGATCTTATCTTTATCCTGAGCTATCCTAACCGTATTTATAGAAAAGCAGGTATAGCTCAGGCCATAGCCGAAAGGATATGTGACATTTTTTGCAAAAGTATCAAAATATCTGTATCCGACAAATATCCCGTCCTTATAGTAATCTTCATGTACATTTCCATTGTTTAATCCAAACTCTGCACTTGAAGGATAATCCGTGTAGTCTATAGCCCATGTGTCAGTAAGGTGTCCGGACGGAGTCGTTAATCCTGTTAGCATGTCAACCAGTACATCTCCGCCCAGATTTCCGAGCTGACTCATAAGAACGATAGAATCGACTCCTTCCAAGTCTTTGATCTCTTTCATCTGAACGATGCCGCCGACATTTAATACAACAATAAGCCTGCAGGGCATTTCTGCAAGTTTTTTGATATTATTCATCTCGTTTTCACTTAAGAGATAATCGCCTTTTTCGGCTTTTCTGTCGACTCCTTCTCCTGAGATCCTTGATATGACATACACAGCAGTTTCATCAATCATATCGTTATCAGTTATAGGAGCATCATCCGGAATGCTGTATGGAAAGTTAAATGACAGATACTCGGAAGGAGTTCCTGTCTGAGCAGATTTGTTTGAGATGAATTCTGCGTATTCAGCCTTTGAATCCTTTAAGATCTTTTCATTCCTGTCAAGCCAGTCTTTTGAGATTATCTCAAACCCGGCATTTATAAATCCCTGTTCAACAGTGGTATTGCTCCTGGTGTTAACATCACCGGAACCTGTTCCGCCTTTAACTGTTCCTCTTGCTCCGCCTCCAAAAAGTGCTATTTTACCCTCACGATTTATAGGTAGAGTGCCGTTATTCTTAAGAAGCACTATACACTCTGCAGCCATATCTGCTGCAAGTTTAGCGTTGTCTGTTTCTCTTTTTGTTATCTCGTTTGAAGTTGATGCGTATATCCTGCCCATTTAGCCTCCTCTATCTCTTAAAGAAGAATTTTCTAGCCAGTTCAATGCCTACTCTGTACGGCAGTGGTCTCAGCTCTTTATCTGCCTCTTTTAACTTTTCTCTTATCGCTATGTGCTGCGGACAGTGCATCTCGCATTTGCCGCATTGAATACATTGAGAAGGAAATGCCTTCTCGCCTCTTAGTCCCACGCTCTGTGCATACCCGAAACGTCCGTCATGCTTATTTTCCATATACATGAGATTATAGAAATAAAAGGC
>CADAPR010000250.1 GCA_902789785.1 uncultured Lachnospiraceae bacterium | reverse complement strand
AAGAATCTGCCCTGAAGAAGATCCATGCGAACGTGACTGCGATAAATGTAACGGTTCGTGCGATGAATGATTTAACAATTCCTTCTGTACTTAACTTCTTTCCGATAACAGAATCAAAAATCGAGAACAGGCCATGGAGTATTCCCCATACTAAAAAGGAGAGACCGTTGCCGTGCCATATGCCGCACAGAACAAATACGACCATTGTATTAAAGTATTTTCTAAGAGCACCTTTTCTGTTGCCGCCGAGAGGAATATAGATGTAGTCTCTGAGCCATGAACTTAAGGAGATATGCCATCTGCGCCAGAATTCCGTGATATTCTTTGAACAGTACGGACTTTTGAAATTCTGTGTAAGCTCTATTCCAAACAGCATAGCACAGCCAATGGCGATGCATGTGTATCCGGCAAAATCCGTATATACCTGGAAACTGTAGAATATCGCTCCGCCGATCAGCCATATGATATCGAAGTATTCAGGAGCTGCATGTGTCTGGTTTACGACAAGCGCAAGTCTGTCTGCTACCACCAGTTTCAGAAAATATCCCCATACCATATATGTAAGTGCCAATGATATGCGATCCCTGTCGATGACATTAATACCTGCAAGACCTTTGAGCTGATCAGCAAATCTTCCTTTTCTTTCAATGGGACCGCTGACAAGTTTTGCAAAAAAGCCCATATAAAGAGCAAAGTCTACAATGTCTTTCTCAGCAGTTTCCTTACCCTGATAAACATCATATAAATAGCCGATCGCCTGAAATGCATAAAATGAGAATCCGACGGGCAGGACTATAGATGTAAGGATACTGTTTTTTGACAGAGTATCAAAGCCAAACATCTTTATGAGGTAGGGTATGTTTTTTACTACTATGAGAACAAATACAAATAAGGCGACAGTGATCACTGTGATGGCTTTCGCGCGTGTCTTATCATTGCTGTTTTTTTCTATAGCTTTAGCGCCAACAAAAGCAACAGCAATGGAGAGCACTAGTGCAGCAAGTGCAGTTAAAGATATATATCCGCAAAATCCAAGACTGAATATGCACAGAACAGTCTTAAAAGAATGAAATAAACAATTTATCTGGTTTGCCTTTCAGGTAATCTATTTGATCGCAGTAAAGTGTCCGTGTTTATGGATAATGAGTATCACCTACTGTGGACAAAGATATAAACATTATAACATCTATGGCAATATATGGGATAACAAAATAAAAAGCAGCAAACTCGGATAAACTTGAATTCGCTACTTTTTAAAACATGAGTATGTAATTGCTTGTGCTAATCCTTATGAGTATAATTTCCGTCGAGTCTGCCGACAGCTATAACATTTCCTGAATTACCGTTCTTATCAACATTTAAAGAAGTGTATATCTGATCGATGCTGTTTCCGCCCGCATCAAATGAAAGCTTTACTTTTCCAGACTCATCTTTGAGCGCAAATACAAAGACAGAGTATGTATGTGTACCGTTTGGAGGATATGGCCCTACATATTGATCGCCTCTGGAACCTCTTTTTATCGCTCCTGCATCAAGGTGAGTTTCACTTGTGAATACATCCATGTGAAGCCATGCTCCGTCTATCATTACTACAACGTAGTTCGTTGCTCCTTCAACCGGATCCCATGTAAGTTCGGGTGAGAGGTTTTCACCGTAGTTTGTATTGGTTATCTTATCGTCCCATACACCGTCTTTTACATCTTTCGATGTTACACTTAAAGATATCTGGTCATCAAATGCTGTTTTCTTGATAAACGTGCTTGATTCCATCATGAGCGCATCTTCACTTGATGGCATTGCATTCCTGAAATCGCTCCACTGTCCCTTCTTGACATCGGCGGGAACATAAATGGTACCAATATGACCGTCTCCTGTATCGACCATCATATTGCATGTTCCATCCATGAAGCATTCTCCGCCTAATACCTTCACACCCTCCAGATAGAACTTTTCGCCGTTACACTCAAAAATGATATCACAGCTGATGCTTATAGTTATATCCATCTTCGGGGTTTTGTCTACGGTTTCACCTATTGAGGCTGAGGTTTCTCTCTGATCGGCTTTAAAGTGGAGATATGCAACTGCCGGTCTTCCTTTAAAGGATAAGCCAATATCTGAATACAGTGCGGCTGCATCACCTGTTTCAATTATCCATACCGTATCCTGGATAATGAAGTCGTCTGCCCACTTCCATGATGTTATATTAGAATCTGTTTCCTGCCATGAATCATCTTTATATACATAGGTTACGTTTTCTTCTATAACCTGTGGGATCATTCCTTTTTCGACAGTTACGACTTTAATCTCAGTCTTAACATCACCTTCGGATGGGAGAGCTTCTTTTGCACATCCTGT
>CADAPR010000249.1 GCA_902789785.1 uncultured Lachnospiraceae bacterium | reverse complement strand
GAGCTCATTTTTTGATGCTTCATCCATATGATAATAGCCAAACGTATAATATGACTCTCCCTTTTGGGGATCATACGATCTTTCAAATACAGGGAAGCAGTCTCCAAGGTCTGTATCAAACTTATACCAGGTGGTACTTGAATCGTTTGCGCTTATCGAATAATCCCTGCGAATAAAACCGTCTGGATACAGATTGGTTATGCCTCTGTAAGGAGTGGAATAAGCCATTCTTGCATTAGTCCCGTCATATCCGTAAATATCAACTATATCGTCATAGTATGTGATGATCAGCTCGTCATTTGAGTCAGAGTCGATATCATAGAATAAATATCCGACATTATCTCCCGATACAGCATATGGCCAGCCATGCTGTACTAGCTCGCTCCACAATCCCATTCTCTCGACCTCTTCCTGGGAATAGCATCCGTCCTGGGCTTCCTTGTATTCATAAAGGATATCAAGATAGCATTCATCTCTGTCATCAGATACCGGATCATCATATCCGTCATCTTCATCTTCTACAGTTTCAGATATCACTTCTTTCTTAAGGCCGTTAAATCTTTCGTATAACTTCTCAAGAAGCGTATGATCGCGCTTTGAATATTTTTTATATTCTTCTATCCTGTAGTCTTTTCTTTCATCGCCGCCGACAGATGAATTGTCAAATCTGGTTATAAACTCATCACTGTCCTTTCGGTTTTCAAGATCAACGATATTCTTTTGTTTTATGAAGGACTCAAAATCCTTAACATCCTCATCATCTACGGCATAGGTAGTTATCTTTGTAGGTTCATCAAAGCTGTTCCTGTCAGTGCTTACGATCACCCAGTCTCCGGAATCATTTTTTTGAAGACTTTCATAATGATAGCCTCCATCCATGTCACTGTATCCGGGATGGTGATCAAAGCCTGTAAGCTTTCCGAGTTTAGCCTCAACTTCTATATCATCATCTTCATTTTCATTGTCTGCTGCCTCTTCTGATCTTTGGCATGCAGCAAAAAGACATAAAGCCATCACAAGGATCCCTATTGCGATAAGATATCTTTTCATAGCGTTTCTACCTCTTTTTTGATATAAGCTCGTTTATCTCTTCTTTAGAAGGCATCACATAAAGAGCGCCTCTTTTAGTGGTTATGATCGATGCTGCCGCGTTTGCAAATGTAAGCATTTCTAAAAGCATCTGTTCTGTCAGTCCATTCAGGCCATGTTCCAGGATATAGTGTATGATGCAGCCAAAGAATGTATCCCCCGCACCTGTTGTATCAACTGTATTATCCTGCAGGAAGGCCTCTCTTTCTACCATCATATCCTTATAATATGCTCTGCTGCCTTCTTTTCCCATGGATACAAGGATAAGCGGGATATCAAATCTTTCCCGTATCCATTCTACCCCTTCTGAGTAGTCTTCCTTTCCCGTAAGCCATATGATCTCATTGTCAGAGATCTTAAGTATGTCACTAAACTTAAGTCCGTATAAGACCTGTTCTCTTGCAGTCTTTAGATCATCCCAGAGAGGTATGCGCAGATTTGGATCAAATGTTATTAAAACGTTTGCTTCTTTTGCGATCTTTAATGCTTTCTTTGTAGCTTTTCGTACTCCTTCATGAGTCATTGACAGGGTTCCGAAATGAAATACCATGGAATCCGCGATGGCATTTTTAGGTATCTCATCTTCACTAAGCATCATGTCCGCACCGGGATCTCTGTAAAATGAAAAGTCTCTGTCTCCGTCAGGTGTATTGCTTATTAGGGCAAGTGTGGTATGCACCTTCTCATCCATGAAAAGATTTGAAGAGTCTATTCCTACTTTTTCAATGGTTTCTTTAAGCTGCCTACCAAAAAAGTCATCTCCAACCTTTCCTATGAAAGCAGTCTCATGTCCCAGCTTGGTGAGCATGGCGAGCACGTTGCAGGGAGCTCCTCCCGGGTTTGCCTCAAACACTCCTCCCGGGTTTGCCTCAAACATTGGATTGCCCTGTCTGCTTATATCATTCTGTGTAAGATCGATGAGTAATTCACCTAGTGCCGTTACTTCCATTTCTTTTTCCTTGTGACATGTGTGTCAGCCTAAGATTCGCGTAAATACGTTGTTTTTTAAAGCTTCCGTTTGTGAAATCCTGTTTCTGTATATATCTGTCTGCTTATAAAAGTCCCATAAAAGGGGCTGTTGACCAAATCGGTCACATGAGCCTTTTATATATATCTAACATGCTTTCTATCTGATATTTTAAAAGCCAGGCTGCATTATTATACTCAGGTGTCGCCTTTATGACCTCTATCAGTCTGGGATAGTATTCTTCTGTTTCCTTTATCATCCGATATATCCTGTCCCTGCTAAGTCCCCATGACATGGTCGTAAGATTATTGCATCTGTCCATGCATTTGATGAGCGCAGCCTTGGGATTTTTGATTATCCTAAGATAATACTCCTCATTT
>CADAPR010000248.1 GCA_902789785.1 uncultured Lachnospiraceae bacterium | reverse complement strand
TCTTGTCATGTATTCTCTTACAACTATGCTTCTGTCAAAGTTTTCTTCAATATACTTTCTTCCCGCAAGCCCCATAGCCTCCTGCTCATCCACGGACATGATCATAAATTTTCTAACAGCATCAATAAGTTTATCCTTATCTTTGATCGGTACCATAAATCCGGTTTTACCGTCTATAAGCGTCTCTCTGCATCCAGGCCTGTCAGTCGTGATGACCGCTCTGCCACACGATGCTGCCTCTAGGCATACATTAGACATGCCTTCAGGATAGAAGGATGGATGAATTATGCATCTACACTTTATAAGATACTCTCTTACATCATCAACATTTCCGTGATAACATATCACACCTTTAGTATCAAGCTGTTTAAGTTCTTCTTCGTAACTCTCTTCGCAGTATCCCAAAATATGGAATTCAGTTTCGGGATGTTCATTATGTATCGTTTTAGCACATTCAAGGTATTCCTCTATACCTTTTTCACGCATTACCCGTGAAATATAAACGAACCTTATCTTATCTTTGGGCCATGGCAGTACAGAAAACCTTTCAGTATTTACTCCTGAGCCTGGCAGCAATACCTTTTCTGATCTGCACATCTTGTTCTTCTCAAAGAATTCATAGTTATACTTATTCTGTAGAAAGACTGTTTGTGCCTTTTTTAACCCCATTTTATATAGGATCTTTGCAAATCTCTGAAGCATGCCCGGATTTTCGAGTGCTGATCCCAGTCCCGTGATATTTGCCATATATGGCATCAGGTCTTATCTCTTTCATAAGAGACATATAAGACTTAAAGAGCTTAAAATCCTCAGTCGGATTCATGCCTCTTCGATTGATGGGTGTCTCTATGATCTTAACGCCCTCTGCTTCCAGCTCCTTATTATTTGTTTTATCAGGAAGAGATGCATATACTTCGTATTTTTTTACAAGTTCATTAACCAGTTCATTGCGAAAGCCGTAAAGCCCACTGGAAGAATTGGCTAAAATCAAAACTCTGGCCATTTATAACACCTATCTATTACGGAATGAGTTTAATATCGCTCATATCCTTTATCATGGTCTCGTTATACTTCATCATGACTATACCGTCACCATATTCGCCTACAGTAACCGGGTTTTTGTTTCCTTTAAGGTTATTTATTATCTGCGCGGGTACATTTACTCCACAGGCATATGCATGCGGGTAGCCTCCTCCGAATCTCGGATTGATCTCAGAGAAATAGTATTTTCCATTGACCTCAAATATATCAATATCTATTATTCCTCTAAATCCCACTTCTTCAACGAAGCTTGAGATCTGCTCAAACAGCTCAGGTATATGCACAGATACAGACTTATCAGTCTCGCCCGCTCTCATCTTTATCTTCTTTTTTATAAATATAGATGTGCATTTTCCACTCAGCATATCGATATATACATCTGCGCCATATTCCTGCCCGTCCATGTATTCCTGGATCATAAGATCATCATACATGGCAAACAGTCCTTCAAGCTCTTTATCAGATGATACCTTATTGATATGAAGGCTGGCACTTCCGCATACAGGCTTAACAAATACCGGATAGTCTATCTCGCCATTTTTCTTTGCTGACATGAACTCTTCGATAGAAAGATAACATTTAGCTGTAGTAAGTCCATGTTTTAGAAATGTCTTGGCCATCTCATATTTATTGAAGCATATATCCACCAGTTCCTTGTCCGAAATAACTGGAGTAACTCCTATCTCTTTAAATCTTTCAGAGTACTCAGCCACCATACTAAGTTCCGGATCTATAAGAGAGAATACTGCATCAACACCTTCTTTTTTACATATATCCAGTATTTCATCCATGTAGCCTGGGGCAGTTATTCTGGGAACAAGATAAAACTTGTCCGCCTCATATACTGCGGGAGCAAGATTGCTGCAATCGGTTGCGATCACCCTTCCTTCCCCTTTTAATTCTTTCTTGAAGAACTGTACTACCTTGTCACGCGTACCTGCGCTCAAAATCAATATATTCATGAATTCTTCCTTTTCAAAATATCATCAAAGAAAAGCGGTGTTCCACCGGTATGGATAAAAAGGATATTCTTATCCTTAATATCATGTTTATCAATATATTTCTTCATACCCAGGAATGCTTTTGCCGTATAGGTACTGTCAAGCGGTATACCATAGTCAGTG
>CADAPR010000247.1 GCA_902789785.1 uncultured Lachnospiraceae bacterium | reverse complement strand
CCTTCATAGACTATCGGATTTACGGTTGCATCAAAGGTCATATCGGTACAGAATACCTTTTTGCCTTCAAGTGCTCCATGCCCTACCTGAGGCTGGCCGTACAGATCGATCCCTGCAAGCTTTGCAGCCATATGAAGTGCCGCTGTTCCTGAAGAAAGGCCTACTGCATATGAACAGCCTATCTTTTTACAGATAAGGTCTTCTACAGTATCGATATTCTTTCCGACAGTAGTCATCCAGTTAGTATCGTATGCTTCCTGTATGTATCGCTCTCAAGAAATATCTTTAGATCATCTAAAATCAAAGGCTTTGAGAAGAGATATCCCTGCACCATATCGCAGCCAAGATCCTTTAAGAAATCATATTCCTCTTTTGTCTCTACGCCCTCTGCAAGCGAATGCATATTTAAGCTTTCTGCCATTCTTATGATGTTTTCAAGGATTGGGCGTAAGTTATCACTTTTTCCGAAATCCTCCAAGAATCTCATATCGATCTTTAATACATCAAAATCATAGTCCTTTAGGACATTGAGTGAAGAATAACCTGATCCAAAATCATCAAGCCAGATCTTGAATCCATCTCTTCTTATCCTTTCCATAGCTTTCTTGAGCTCTGTATGACTCTCATTAAGAGTGCTCTCCGTTACTTCGATCACCAAAAGATCTCTTGGTATATCTTTGGCATTATCTATTATGTCCTGAGCTATATCACACAGATCAAAGTCAAGCCTTGAAAGGTTCACTGATACATGCAGAGGTTTATCCTTTACTTTCATTGCTGCTCTGATGTCCTCACAAACAAGCTTTATGACATGCTTATCGAGCTTATGTATCAGCCTGAATTCTTCTAATGCCTCAATGAATTCTCCCGGTGAGAGCAGGCCATACTGAGGATCTTTCCATCTAGCGAGTGCTTCAAGTCCGCATACACTTCCCTTTTTTGCATCCATGACAGGCTGATAGAATATCTGTATATGGCCATTTTCAATAGCACTGTCTATATGACTTATTATATATCTCTTTCTTAACTGCTGTTCATGCAGTTTTTCATCATATATGCAATATGACTTATCTGATTTGTTCTTTATGCTTGTTGCAGCAAATCTTGCCCTGTCACATAAAAGGCTTATATCTTCAGGACCTGATCCATCCTTCTTCATGCCGTTTGTTTTATATATTCCGGCCTTTATCCTAAGGAATGTCTCTCCTTCAATATCTGACAGTCTCTTTTGTATTACATCTATCCCCTTTTGCGGTTCATCGTCATCGATAAGGACAACAAAATGATCATCTGAAAGCCTTGCGGTTTCTCCATGCGAATACTCTCCCTTTATATATGTTGCCATCTTTACAAGCAGTTCATTGCCCTTGATGAATCCGTAACGCTCATTGTATGTTTTGAAATTCTCGATATCAAAATATAAAAAGGTAAGGCTCTTCCCATTCTCACATGCTTTATTTAACATCTTTTGGGCACGTTTCATGAAATAGCGCATGTTGTGTATGCCTGTCAGTTCATCATGTGTTGAGATCGTTTCTAGTTCCTTATCCTTTTGGGCTTCATTGAGTCTCTGGTTGTAGTTGCCGACACTTATCATGACTGAAGCGACATATGTCGTGAACATGTTGACATTCGTTGCGACAGTTGCAGGCATAGCCTACAGCCAAAAGGATGACCGATATATATGGTCTCCATACCACAAGACATCCTACAAACAAGATCATCGTCAAAAAGCTCAGTATCTGTTCGCCCTTAAGATAATCCAGGTATGAGATATACATCCCAAATCCTACGCAGACAGTTGTATAGATGCACATGACAGTCATGAGTTTCGTGTGATTTATCTTTTTGCCTTTAATATATGCGACTGACATTGTGAGCATGATCACGCTTGCGCCAAGCAGTACAAGATAAAGCCTCATATGTGTCGCGATCCATTCAGGCGATCTCTGCTCTATCTTAAACAGCATTATCCCAATCGTCCTGATAGTCATCCACAGTTCAACAAAGATGACAAAGATACACATGCACGATATGGATTTCATGTTTGATGAATCTATATATTCACTTACATAAGGACTGTGTTCAGACAATCCGCTCCATCGTTTAAGCTTTTCCTTCATACTATGACCATGTCCTCTATCTAAGTCTGAGAATCAGTTTGATTATGTTCTTGCAGCAAAACTGAAGATCTGCTTTGGTTATACTATAACCATCCTTTTCTTCACGGCTGTTTACTGCTTCGATTATATCCGCTATGTTCTTTTCACATCCCGGCATCTGTATATCATCACCAGCATATATGCATCCGCTGGAAGCCGATATTGGGTAATGAGCGCCATACTTGCCAGTAAGTCCCGGCACGTCCTGGCTTGTCAGCCAGTCAGTCATTACCATGCCTTCAAATTTCCATTCATCTCTTAGGGCTTTCTGGGTAAGATCTATGCTGTTTGCCGTATGTATGCCGTTTAGCAGATTATAGCTTGTCATAACAGATGCAGGGTTTGATTCTTTAACGGCTATCTCAAATCCCTTTAGATATATCTCTCTTAATGCTCTTTCCTTTATATGAACATTAACAAAATATCTGTTGTCTTCCTGGTTGTTGGCA
>CADAPR010000246.1 GCA_902789785.1 uncultured Lachnospiraceae bacterium | reverse complement strand
ATATGTGACTGACAAAATGGAGTTTAAAGCAAATGACAGCAGTCAGGATACATGGGACGAATCTGATGAAGAAGCGCTGATAAACTGGCTTCTTTGCAAGACAGACATACCGCCAAAAGTCTTACCGAAGCGATCTGATCTTAGCTTTTTATCTTTGGGATGGCTTGAAAATACATTCGCATGCGTCTCATATGTTAGTGACTTTCCTGTAAGATATCTAGCCTACAGCATATACAGCGCAACCGTCTTTCAGTTTAAGTTCCCTTTCAGAGGCTTCTTATCAAAAAGAGGAGATGAGCAGGCAGATCTTTGTGTAGATGAGATAAAAAAGATACTGCGTGAAAATTTTAAACTGGATCAGAAAAAAGCGGATGAGCTTTTAATGAGGACATTTGCTTCATGCTGCTTTGTATCCCCAAAGCAAAAGGCAGAGACTTGTTTTTATATGAAATATATAAACGAATGGCTAAATAAAGACAGACAGAGTTTTATTAACGCGATAGGAAACATTGAGTCTATTGATACACGAAAAAAAATCTTAAAGAATCTTGATCTGTCCTAAACTTATTCGTTTTGATCATGCAATGCTTGACCTTGTGAGGAGATCATATGGAACTTGACGAAAAATGGATAAGAGATCATCTGCCTAAAGAGAGCAGAAATGATCCTATTGATGTATTCGGAGGTCTTTATCTTGACGGCCTTAAGGTAATGTCGATAGGAGAACGCGGAGATCCTGACAGGGTATTCTATGAGGCGAAGGATGAGTCAGATCTTAGATGGTGGCAGTTGGATCACATCTGCCATTATGTAGGAAAGGCTGAGAGCTTATCCAAAACCTGGCGCTGGTACAGGGATCATGCAAAAGACGGACAATTCTACTACGTCGAACACATTCATTACGACTATGATGCCATTGAAGATAATCGTCTTTACGGTTTCGAGAGATATTTAAGAAACATCAGGTACGCTTTTTCGGATGATTACTTCAGAAAAAAAGTTACGGAATACACAGGTCTCATGAACCGATGGTTTTTATCTCCCCACTGGGGATATGACTATGAAAACCTATGTTTTATCGAGATCAGTCATTCGAGGGAATATACCAGCGATTTTGATAAATCGGAGGAGATAAAAGATAACAACATCGTTTCAGTCATAGACTGATATTTTCATATGAGACACCTTAAAAAGTGACTATGATAAAACGTGTTGCAGATTGTCTGGTTTAAACGTATCCATATACGTTTGGAAATGGAGGAGTGGTATGGCAAGAGTATGTGACTGCTGTTCAAAGAAGTTGGGAATGCTTGGAGGATTTTCCACCAAGCACTGCACGATCTGTTCCAAATGCTACAATATCTACACTGAAACGGGACATAATTTCAATCAGAAGCTTACTGCTGAGCAGATAAAGGAAGTTGTTTCAAAGGAAGCGGATACGTTTGAGAACAAGCCTTTTATAATCGATCTTTTAGAGATACCCATTTCAGGGATAATGTGATCTTTTTTGTTCTTGCATTTTTACTTACTCTTCTGATAATCGAAGAACCCATCAAGTACAAAAAAGACGGCGCAAAGGTAAAGTTCTATCCTGCCGGCGATGAAAGAGAATGGGTAAATACAAACAAGTATCTGGTCTATGAATTCTATGAAGCCGAAAAGGACGGACAGATTATAAGACTGACGGAATCATATTACGAATATACCGATAACGCAGGTTTTGTAACCAAGGTGGAAAAAAACGGTGTTTCACCGCTTTCAAGGGGTGATTACTGCAGGGTTTACAGAGAGAACGGAGAATGGAAGCTTGCCAGACACTCAGATCCCAAGTCACTGATGTATCTGTCACTCTTTCCTGTGATCTTTTACAGTTTTACTGTAATCCTTATCACCAGGGTGATAAAGAATAAGAAGAAGGAAAAACAAAGTAAAGATTCAGATCAGAAAGAAGACAACTGATCAGACAGATTTTCAGAGTATATATAATTAATTCAAGGGGCAGCTTATGAGCAACAATGCTTTAAAGGGATTGCTTATCGCATTCCTTAACGGAATCGTGTGTTTCATCTTTATTCTGGGATTTATCCTTTATTCTGTCGGCAGGAAAGATGACGGCAAGACGGAAGAAAATATAAGAAAGATGGAAAAATGCACTGAATCCATCACAGTCACCGTCACACATGTAAATGTGTTCAGACAACCCATATACGATGAACACGGCAACAAGATGGATATAGAAACTAAACACAAGCCGCTGTATGAGGGAAGATATACATACATTGTTGACGGAGAGGAATACGAGGGAAGACAGGTAAGCAGCAAAAAGATAGAAGAAGGAGATACATTTGAGATATCATATGATCCAAATGATCCTTCAATGCATTTTTCAAATGATGATATAAAATCTCTTAAAAGAACAAGCGAATACAACAAGGGCGGCAGCTTTATTACATGGGCAGGCCTGATCTTAATGATCATCGGATTTTTCATGGCCGTTCCTCTTGCGATCTACAACATAGTATCAAGGATAAAGGAAAAGAGAGAGCATAAAAGAAGAATGCAGGAAATTGAGGAAATAAAGAAAAATATGTAAGATACATCATTATGAGGTACTTAAGAAAAACGCAAGAAATTCTTTTGTAATTAGACACAGAATGGTCACATTTTTTGGATATATTGTTTTTGAGGTTGATAGATACTATACCACTAAT
>CADAPR010000245.1 GCA_902789785.1 uncultured Lachnospiraceae bacterium | reverse complement strand
AGACATTAAAATATTCTGATTTACTTATATCTATGATTCGATTATAATCATTATTGCTGACTCACGCAAGGTGTCAGCTATTGCAAGTGTTTTATATTGGGGTATTCCCGGGAGGTAAAAATGTCAGAAAGAAGAGTTGGAACAGTATCAAGAGGTATCCGTTGTCCCATCATCAGACAGGGCGACGATCTTGCTCAGATCGTAACAGACAGCGTTGTAGAAGCTGCACAGTTCGAGGGATTTGAGTTAAGAGACAGAGATGTTATCTCTGTAACAGAGTCGATCGTTGCAAGATCACAGGGCAACTACTGCACAATAGATGATATCGCAGCAGATGTAAGAGCAAAGCTTGGCGGAGGCACGATAGGTGTCATATTCCCGATCCTTTCAAGAAACCGTTTTGCTATCTGCCTCAAGGGCATAGCAATGGGAGCAAAGAAGATCGTTTTAATGCTCTCATATCCTTCGGACGAAGTAGGAAACGAGCTTGTAAGTCTCGACAAGATCGACGAGGCTGGAGTAAATCCCTACAGCGATGTGCTCACACTTGAAAAGTACAGAGAGCTTTTCGGATACGGAAAGCATGAGTTCACCGGTGTTGACTATGTTGAATACTACAGCGACCTTATCAAGGAGACAGGCTGTGATGTAGAGATCATATTCGCAAATCAGGCAAAGGCTATCCTTGATTATACAAAGAACGTTATCAACTGTGATATACATACAAGAGCAAGAACAAAGAGGATATTGAAAGCTGCGGGTGCCGAGAAGGTATTCGGTCTTGACGATATAATGAACGCACCCATAAACGGAAGCGGCTGCAACGAGATGTACGGACTCTTGGGTTCAAACAAGGCAACAGAGGGTCAGGTAAAGCTCTTCCCCAGAGAGTGCAAGCAGCTCGTTCTTGATATCCAGGCTAACATCCTAGAGAGAACAGGCAAGCATGTGGAAGTCATGGTATACGGCGACGGCGCATTCAAGGATCCCAAGGGAAAGATCTGGGAACTTGCCGATCCGGTAGTTTCACCCGCATTTACGGACGGACTTATAGGAACCCCCAACGAGTTAAAGCTTAAGTATCTTGCAGACAACGATTTTGCAAACCTTTCAGGACAGGCACTTAAGGATGCTATCTCTGAGAGCATCAGAAAGAAGGATGCGGATCTTGTCGGAAAGATGGCCAGCGAGGGAACAACACCCCGTCAGTTAACAGACCTTATCGGTTCACTGTGTGACCTTACTTCAGGTTCAGGCGACAAGGGTACACCTGTAGTACTCGTTCAGGGCTACTTTGACAATTACACAAACTAGTTTACATAACAAATCTAGAGGCGGACTGTTCCGCCTCTTTTTTATTTGGTATAATGAACCTATGATAAGGATTGAGATAGATTCACTTAATGACGAAAAAATGGATATATACTCGAAGCTTTCAGAGGTGCAGCTTTTAAGATACAATGAGCCAAAGCCGGGCATCTTTATAGCGGAGAGCGAAAATGTGATCATGCGGGACAGGATGAACTCTATGAAAAAGAAGCTCTTCCTCTCATAGAAAAGACCAAAGAGATATTCGGAGAAGATCTGACAGATAAGATGGTCGTATATACAGCTAAGCTGTCTGTCATAAACGGACTGACAGGCTTTGCCATGACAAGAGGCATACTGGCTGCGCTCAAGAGAAAGCCTATGGAGGATATCGATACATTTATAAGATCAAAGAAAAGGATCGCGATCTTATATGATATAGTAAATCCGACAAATGTAGGTGCTATAATAAGAAGTGCGGCAGCTCTGGGAATGGATGGAATTATGTTAACCAGTGACTGCGCTGATCCCTTCTACCGACGCGCTGCCAGAGTGAGTATGGGCTGTGTTTTTCAAATCCCTCTCATAAAGGTTGACATAACTATAGAAAAACTCAACGAGCTTGGATTTGCTACAGTTGCCATGGCACTGACTGATGATTCAATATCCATTTCGGATAAGAGGATACAGGAAAAAGAAAGGATAGCAATAGTACTGGGAAGCGAA
>CADAPR010000244.1 GCA_902789785.1 uncultured Lachnospiraceae bacterium | reverse complement strand
GTCATGATATACCTTCATGCTCTCATTATTCAGACTTTTTGCCGCAAGGATGAAGCATGTGAGTATAGCTTCTATTGCCGTTCCCAGATAGATATTTATCACATATGCAGTTATCAATACAGCAGAAGTTAACATAACTGTAATAGTACATACCAAAAAGCAAGTAATCAGGCCGTTTTTAAACTCTTTTCGGTTATCTCGCTTATCAGATGTTATGTTAAGCAGTTTCTTTTCAAACCACGAAATGATCCTTCCTATAAGGATCACCGGATGCCACATCCAGTGCGGATCGCCTATCAGAAGATCAAGAAGATATCCGATCGCCAATGCGATCAAATGTAAGGTCAAGTACTCTTTTGCCATCTGTTTCTATTTCCAGTATATATCCGTCAAGGTTATCTGTATGAAAGTCATAAAAATCTCTTTTGGTAAGACTGCTCATCACAGCCATTATGTTTCCGCCGTGACATACTATTGCAAGATCATTGTCTTTGCTGACTCTTATCGCTTCTAAAAATCCCTCAACGCTTCTTTTTATGAAATCCTCAGTCTTCTCCCCTTTTGGAAATCCCGATCTGCCTTTGCTGTCCAAAAAGAGCTGATAATCGCTGTCATCCTTAAGATCATCATATGTCTTTCCTTCAAACAGACCAAAGTCAGTCTCTTTAAGATCTTTAATGACAGTTATGCTCATATCCCCAAACAGAAGCTTAGCGGTCTGGAGCGCTCTTTTCATCGGGCTGCTAAAAACCTGAGTATTTTTTGTGACAAGCTTTAAGATATCATCTTTTCTTCTTTCTGCTTGCTCTATCCCCGACTTTGAGAGTTCTTCATCGGTATTAGCCCCGATATATCTTTTCTCATCGTTTCCTTTTGTCTTTGCGTGTCTTATAAGGATGCATCTTTTTTTCATAACAGTGTGATGAGCGCCAGTATGACAGCCGCAGATGTTTCAGACACAGTCACAAAATATCCTGCCGTATCCCCGCTCACTCCTTTAAAATGCTTATAAGTCATAAATCTGTAATACAGACAAAATATCGCAAATGTAGCTATCATAGCAGCTGCCTTTATAATGTCCGTACAGAACATGAGCGCTGCAGAAAGTATGAGCCACAAAATAAGCGCTGCCATGACTGCCTTATCACTTCCCTTGGTTTCACTTGATAACATGCCGTCTTTTTTTGCCTTTTGCATGCATATCGAAGTGATGCCGCTTAAGGCTCTGCTCATTACAAAAACAAGTGAAAAGATGACGATCATCTCTTTATCACCGTCATCAAGTATCATCCCGACAGCTGCGATCATAGCAAGGATCTGAATTACAAGTCCGATAACGGCAAAAGCTCCTATATGTGGATCCTTTAAGATCTCTATCTTTTTTTGAGTGCTTTGATAGGATCTTAATGCATCCTGGGTGTCCATAAATCCGTCAAGATGAAATCCGCCCGTTAGGATGATCGGTATCAGAACGGTAATGATGCTTCTTGCAAAGAGCGGCAGCCTGCATATGATATCAAGGCTGTTCGCCAATGCGATGAGGCATGCAATGATAAGACCGGCACCATTCAAACTCGGGCATCGGTATTCTCGAATACAGTGAGAGCGAGACCGCTATATATCTAAGTATCTTCATTTCCTACATCCACTATCCTGTCGGCAATTATCATGAGCTTTTCATTTAACATATCTATCATATCTATATAGAGTCTTGTCATCTCATCGCAGTTTTCGTCTTTTGTATACTTATTTGTCACGATGACAAGGTCTTTTACATTTCCTGCAAGCTTTTTGATATCCTTGAATATCTCATCGGTAAAGCCTGTCATAAGATCCATGTGTTTTCATACATCTCGTTACCGACAAGATTTGCGATGCATTCAAGCAGCACTGCGCTGTTATCAGGCTCATCTATCATATCTAAAGCCCTGTCTATGCGATAAGGCACTTCTATAGTTACAAAGTTTTTTCCTTCTCTTTGTGATCTGTGCTTTTTTATCCTTTCAATGCCTGCTTTGTCATAGATCAGCATTGTAGCCAGATAATATCTTTTTTTGTCTGACAGGCCGCACACGATATCTTCGGCAATGAGTGATTTCCCGCTGTCAGGTCTTCCTATGACAAGAATTATCATTTAAACCTCTCATATTCCTTTATGTCTGTATCTTTAAACCTTGTTCCCGATCTATATAAAGACATCGCCATATCTAGCATGGGAATGATCAGTACAGCCCCTGTTCCTTCTCCAAGGTTCATATCTGCATCCAAGAGTGCCTTAAGGCCAAGGTATTCAAGTACGATCGCTGTCCCCTTTTCCTTTCCGGTATGCGAAGCTATCATGTAGGCGTTTGCGCCGGGTGCGATCATGTCTGCGCATAAAGCTGCGACTGCGCTTATAAAGCCGTCTATCACAACAGGGATCCCGTAAAGAGCGCCTCCTATGAAGACACCCGCAAGACCTGCAATATCAAGTCCTCCCACCTTCATTAGTGCATTAAA
>CADAPR010000243.1 GCA_902789785.1 uncultured Lachnospiraceae bacterium | reverse complement strand
TGAAAATGACGATAGCAGGATCTCTATTCCCAATCCGATCATTATGATAGGCCACAGTTTGAATATCAGATCATAACTGATCGAATTCATAAAAAGATGAAGCAGAAACATAACTCCAAAGGCTATTAGGGAAATCCCGGTTGTTATGGTCCCGACTCTGTGAGTTCTGATAGTTTCCATATCACACCTCCTCAGATTCTGCATTCAGTTCTTCCTTTTTTCCTCTTATCATTTTTATACCTATTATGATAAACAGTATGGCAAAGACAACCGTCGGGATCTCTTTAACGACCGGATAGATATCATTCCAGTAGTCTCCCGGGATCAGGCGGCATACGATATCATAGAAGAAGTAATTCCACAGCTCCGCCACACCTATAATTATAAGAAAAATCGCCCCCCATTTTCTGATCTTTTTCTGATCAAGTTCTTTCCACTTAGGATCCCCGAACTCCTCCCAGATGTATTTATCTTCCAACTGGTCAAAATCCGCATCATCCAAACCTGCAATATTTCTAGCATGAAAGAATCCATAGAACCATAGTACAATGCTTAGTAGCATCATAACCTCCATATAATCAAACAGTATCATAGGAACAAAGGAAATAAAAAACATGACCATCATGGAAAGACCGTTTTTCATGAATCCCATATACATTTCCGCAGCTCCTGGCAGTAGTGAGAATATAAATGTAAAAAACTTATTCTTTTTCTTTTGTTTCATCGTATATACCTCCAAATTACTTTAACAGATCATCAATGTGTGAACGAATGGATATTTCGGTCTTTTCAAAATACCCGTAATCATTTACTTCCTTCATAATTTCTTGCTTTGTCTTAACAGGCCTTGAAGCCAGGACATCTTCTTTAGAAGCAATAGATTCTTCTGTCACATATTCGTTTGACAAAATATTTGTCTTTAGACTGGGAATAAAAGGAACTATGCACACAAACAGTATTGAAACAGCAACAGCGAATCCGACTCTTGCGCAGTATAACCGAAAGCTTAGTATCTTTCTGCGTTCACCTGTTTCAATGATAGATAAAACATTTCTTTCAATGTATGACGGTGCATTTACCTGAGGTTCATTTTCCGTATTACTTATAAGCATATTAAGATCATCATCGCTCAGATATTCTATTGTTCTGTCAGAATCAATCATGTCAGCAAGTCCTCCTTCCTTATCTTTTTCTTGAGCATCTCTCTGGCTCGATAAATATGTGACTGTACAGTCTTTAATGGTTCTTTGGATCTTTCTGATATCTCCCTAGCTGTAAGTCCTTCCTCAAAAAATAGCTTTGCAGGTGTCCGATATGGTTCAGGCAGATCATCACAGTTATCTTTGAAATTCTGCATGACTTCTGTAGCAACATACTGTTCCAGCAAACCGCCACGTGATACAGCCTCCATACGAATCAGATCATCGTCGGATGTAACAACTTCCCGTCTTTTTGCCGATCGTAAATGATCAACACATTTGTTACTCGCGATCCTGCACAGCCACGCTTTTTCAGATTGACCGTCAAAATCCTTAAGATGCTGATAAGCAGAAATAAAAGTTTCCTGGGTGATATCTTCCGCGGCAAAATAATCACCTGTCATTTTAAGACAAACGGAAAAGACCAGATTCTTGTACAGACTCATCAGATCTATTAACTTTTCTTTGGAATCGATCTCTCCCATCGATCTCTCCCACCTTCTTTCCCTTTTTATCTACTCATATAATATAACGTAAAACAAAATAAAAAGTCTGCAAAAAATTTAATACCGTCAAAACAAAGTTTCCCCATTAAAACAAAAAAGCTTCAGGATTTATCCCGAAGCCCTTGATAAGACATATTCTTTCTTTTGCTTTGTGCTGTTGCATCTCTTTTAGTTCTTGTAACACACAAAAAGTAGCACCCTCTGTCTGGTAAACTAAGGTGCTACTTTTGTAGACATATGTTTGCCGGCGGCTAGGTAGTGTCTAGCGTTCAGCTCTCTTGTTAAGTTGATTATATAACATATTTACGGGATTTACCACATGTAAGTACGAATCAGGATTTCTTTTTTTCTTATCTCTTGAAACCCTTAAAAATACTGGATTTTTCAATAAAAAAGGAACCGAAAACTCGATTCCTAGAGCAGCGCTACTAGGATTCGAACCTAGAAAATGACGGAGTCAGAGTCCGTTGCCTTACCATTTGGCGATAGCGCTATATATGTGCTGACTTTCCGTCAG
>CADAPR010000242.1 GCA_902789785.1 uncultured Lachnospiraceae bacterium | reverse complement strand
CAGAATCATATCAAACTTTTAAACATTGATCTGTGCGGACATTCCTAAAACGTCCTTGTTTTCATTAAGGATAGGTGAAACAACTTCCTTTATAAACTTGTCTACCTGATAAGAGCTCCTTCCGGTATACTTTGAAGGATCCATTGATTCCTTAAGCTCGTCAAGGCTTAAGTTAAAGTCACTATCGGCAGCGATGAGTTCAAGAAGGTTGTTATCCTTGCCCTCTTCCTTGACCGTTCTTCCTGCTTCCATTGAGAGCTGTCTTATCTTTTCATGAAGCTCCTGACGGTTTCCGCCGGCCTTTACAGCATCCATCATGATGTTCTCGGTAGCCATGAAGGGAAGCTCTGCCATCATATGCTTCTTAATGACCTCAGGATATACCTTGAGTCCGTCCGTTACATTGATGCAAAGATCCAAAATACCGTCTATAGCAAGGAAGCCTTCCGGAATGGAAAGTCTCTTGTTAGCAGAATCATCAAGTGTCCTCTCAAACCACTGGACAGCGCTCGTTATCGCAGGGTTAAGAGCATCAACGATGACATATCTTGAAAGGGAAGCAATCCTTTCGCTTCTCATGGGATTGCGCTTGTAAGCCATTGCGCTCGAACCGATCTGAGTCTTCTCGAAAGGCTCTTCAACTTCCTTAAGGTGCTGTAAAAGTCTTATATCGTTGCTCATCTTTGTAGCACTTGCTGCGATGCCTGCAAGGACATTTAGCACACGTGTATCTACTTTTCTTGAATAGGTCTGGCCTGATACAGCAACACAGTTTTCAAATCCCATCTTGTTAGCTATCATTCCGTCTATCTTGTCGATCTTTTCATGGTCACCGTCAAACAGCTCATAGAAGGAAGCCTGAGTACCTGTCGTTCCCTTGCATCCGAGCAGCTTTAGCGAATCCATCACATAGCAAAGATCCTCATAATCGATAATAAATTCCTGAAGCCACAGTGTAGCTCTCTTTCCGACAGTCGTAGGCTGAGCGGGCTGGAAATGAGTAAATGCAAGTGTGGGCTGATCCTTATACTGATCAGCGAACTTTGAAAGAAGAGATATAACGTTGACAAGCTTCTTCTTTACAAGAGCAAGCGCCTCATGCATCACGATGATATCGGTATTGTCTCCGACATAGCAGCTTGTAGCTCCAAGGTGAATGATGCCTGCAGCCTTCGGGCACTGCTTGCCGTATGCATAGACATGGCTCATTACATCGTGGCGGACTACCTTCTCGCGCTCTTTTGCAACATCATAATTGATATCATCTATATGAGCCTTGAGCTCATCTATCATCTCTTTTGTGATGACAGGCTTTCCGTCCATGGAAAGACCAAGTTCCATCTCGGTTTCTGCAAGAGCTATCCACAGCTTTCTCCATGTGCTGAATTTCTTGTCAGGCGAAAAGATATACTGCATCTCCTTGGATGCATATCTCTCCGAAAGTGGGCTAACATATCTGTCTGTACTCATCTTAATTCTCCAAATCTATCTGATAATCAATCAAGCGGCTTGCCTGTTAAAAGCTCATATGCCTGAAGGTACTTTTCTATGGTCTTTTCAACGATATCCATCGGAAGCGTCCAGTCATCATGCTCGTTGCTCTTTAACCAGTCACGTGCAAACTGCTTGTCAAATGAAGGCTGACCGTGACCCGGCTCATATACATCTGCAGGCCAGAATCTTGATGAATCTCATCACCGATAACGATATCGCCGTTCTCATCAAGGCCGAATTCAAACTTTGTATCTGCTATTATTATGCCCTTTGTAAGAGCATAGTCTGCGCATTTCTTGTAAAGAGCGATAGTATAGTCACGCAGCTTGCCTGCATATTCACTGCCCTTTCCGGGGAATCTCTTTTCGAGATATTCAACGCTCTGTTCAAAGGAGATGTTCTCGTCATGATCACCTATCTCTGCCTTTGTTGAAGGAGTGTAGATGGGTTCGGGAAGCTTGTCTGATTCCTTTAAGCCTTCGGGAAGCTTTATCCCGCAGACTGTGCCGTTTTCCTTGTATGAAGCCCAGCCCGAACCTGTTATATATCCTCTGACGATGCATTCAACAGGAAGCATCTCAAGCTTTTTTACCATCATGCTGTTTCCGTTAAACTTATCCTGTCTGAAAAACTCCGGCATCTTGTTAACATCGGTAGTT
>CADAPR010000241.1 GCA_902789785.1 uncultured Lachnospiraceae bacterium | reverse complement strand
GGTAATGACGACTCCGGATCTTCAGACTTATCATATAAAGAAATCGCTTGTCCAGGACAACATAGAATACATCTATATGGATCATGCCATGGGCGATGTTAACTTAAGCTACAGAAAGCATGCCCTGGATAACTTTAATACGATCTTTATTCCAAACGAACTTACAGAGCGCGAGATAAGAGCGCAGGAAAAACTCTATAATCTTCCAGAGAAGAATCTTGTCCGTACAGGATACGGCCTTATAGATGACATGATCTCGCAGTACAAGCCTTCGGACAGGGAAGGAAGAAATGTAAAAGAGATCCTGATCGCTCCTTCTTGGCAGCAGGATAACCTTATAGATCTTTGCATCGATGAGATACTTGATCAGATACTCGGCAAAGGTTATCATGTGATACTGCGTCCTCATCCTCAGTATGTGAGACATTTTGAAGACAAGCTTTTGGCTATAAAGGAAAAATACAAGGATCATGAAGACTTCGAGCTTCAGATGGACTTCTCTTCGAACAAGACAGTATTTGATGCGGATGTTTTAATGACTGACTGGTCAGGGATCGCATTTGAATATTCATTTACGACATTAAGACCTACGCTCTACATCAATACACCAATGAAGATCATGAATCCCGATTATAAAGAGATAGACATAGAGCCGTTTGATGTAGCGGTAAGAGATGAGATAGGAATATCTGTCGATACGGATAAGCTGAGTACTCTTGCCGATGCCGTACACAGACTTCTAAACGACGAGGTATTCTCTGAAGATTCAATATCAAAGATCAGAGAAAAGTACCTGTTCAATATCGGAAAGAGCGGGGAAGTCGGAGCACGCTATATCATAGGCAAACTCATAGAGTATTCTAAGAGATGATAAAAGGAGTATGAGCTAATGGAAGCGATCAAACGTAACATTTTATTAAATCCCGGTCCGTCAACGACAACTGATACCGTAAAGTATGCTCAGGTCGTGCCGGATATATGTCCTAGAGAACAGGAATTTGCAGGACTCATGAAGGGCTTGAGAGAAGACCTTTTAAAGACAGTCCATGCTAATACTGATGACTATACATCAGTGCTGTTTTGCGGCTCAGGAACGATAAATATCGATATATGCATAAATTCACTTGTTCCCGAAGGCGGAAAGGTGCTTGTTGTTAATAATGGAGCATACAGCACCAGAGCAGTGGAGATATGTGAGTATTACGGACTGCCTCATATTGATCTTAAGTTTAAGGTAGATGAGCTTCCTGATCTTGATATGATCGAACAGACATTAAAGGATAATCCTGATATAAAGCTTGTCCATACCACTCACAACGAGACAGGGACAGGCATACTCAATCCTATAAGAGAGATAGGCGCATTGGCTCATAAGTATGGAGCGATATTTACGGTTGATACTACATCTACCCTTGCAATGCGTCCAATCAATGTATATGAAGATAACATTGACTTTTGCATGGCAAGTGCACAAAAGGGCCTTATGGCAATGACCGGCCTGTCATTTATCATTGGTAAGACTAAAGAGATAATAAGATCAAAGGACTATCCCAAGAGATCCTACTACTGCAATCTCTATCTGCAGTATGAATATTTTGAAAAGACGGGAGAGATGCATTTTACTCCTCCGGTTCAGACAATATATGCTACCATCCAGGGATTAAAGGAATACTTTGAAGAGGGCGAAGAAGCTAAGTGGGCGCGATACATGACGGTCTTGACAGACTTGGATTCAAGGATGTGATAAAGAGGCAGTGGCAGTCTGGACTCGTTGTTTCTGTCATATATCCTGATGATCCAAACTGGGATTTTACAAAGATACATGACTACTGCTACGAGAGAGGATTTACCATATATCCCGGAAAGATATCAACGACAAATACATTCAGACTGTGTGCGCTCGGTGCTATCGATGAACAGGATATAAAGGATTTCTTTGAAGTTTTTGAAGCGGGACTTAAGCATTACAATGTTTCAATTCCTGCAAAGTACAATGATTGATGAAAGGATTAAGACATGGCAACTGTTTATACATGCTTTTGTACGGATGTTATCCATGAAGGACATATGAATATCATAAGGGAGGCGAAAAAGTACGGTGATGTCATCGTCGGAGTGATAAGCGACAAGGCGATGATCAGATTCAACAGATTTTCGACCATCTCGTTTGAAGAAAGGATAAAGCTTGTTGAGAAGATCCCTGAGGTATCAAAGGTGGTAGTTCAGGATACCATCATGTATGATGATGTTATAAATAAGCTTCATCCCGATTATGTCATTCACGGAGACAACTGGCTTGAAGAGCCCATGAAGGCTGTAAGGGATAATGTTGAAACACTCCTGTCAGCGTATGGCGGAAAGATCATCGATGTTCCTTATACATACAATGAGAATGTAAAGCATGTGGATACGATCATGAGAGAAAGGCTCGCGATGCCTGAATACAGACGTCCGAGACTAAGAAAGCTCATAGATATCTGCGACATAGTAAAGACTATCGAGGTCCACAGCGGTCTAACAGGTCTTATCGCTGAAAAGACGATCGTTGAAAACAACGGAGAACTCGATCAGTTTGATGCTATGTGGATAAGCTCTCTTTGCGATTCAACAGCAAAAGGAAAGCCAGATATCGAGCTTGTCGATATGACAAGCAGATTCCGTACAATAGATGATGTTACGGAAGTAAC
>CADAPR010000240.1 GCA_902789785.1 uncultured Lachnospiraceae bacterium | reverse complement strand
ACGTTATACCACTGTCTGGGCATTTCATTTTCTTCAAGATAGATCTTGTAAGGTATCTTTTCCATAATAATTCCTTTCTGTTAATAAAACTCAAACCATGTAAGTATAGCATATTTGAACGTATATTAAAACATGATATCATCTAAACTCCGAAAGGTTTTTATGTGTTACATTCTTAAATGCTACAGAAAGAGCAGATACCGTTGAGTATCCCAAAAGTTCGGCTATATCCTCAAGTGAATGACCTTTTCTAATATATGAGACTGCAAGCTCGGATTTCATGAGCCCGATGTACTTAAGAGGTGTCATGCCCGTGTCCTTTTTAAAGGTTCTGATCAGATGATTTATATTGATGCTTAGGGCATCGGCAATACCTGCAACAGTAAGATCACCTGCGGGATTCTCATGGATATATCGAAAGACGCTGGTAGTGAGATCCGAATACATGCGATTGGAAACGAAGTGATCCTTCAGTTCATAAAAGATTATATTCAGATATGACTCAGCCACATCCTGGGGAAGATCGTTGAGTGAATAATCAAAAGTAAGTGCTTCTATGACTGATCTGAGCCTCGGATAGAAATTAGGATCTATCTCTATATATTCCTTATCAAGAAAATTCCCGGAAGAAATGAAATCAAAGTATATATGATCTATCGGATCAAGCGGAGACTGGGATGCCATGAACTCGGGATCAGCTTTAAAAAGATAGACAAACCCAGGTTTTAATGTAAGTTTTTCCTTGTATACTACATTACCTTTGCATATGTAATAGAAGCGATTTGCCACGTAATTTGGGAAATACCCCCAGTTGGAAGGGTTGGATACCTCCATTCTGAAATATTATCCCATAAAAAAAGCTCAACTTACAACAATTTTCTATAAATTATGACCAGTCATGTGGTATACTTTAATAGATTGGTCTGTTTGGGCAGCATGCCTGTAACAGAATATAAGGAATCACATATATGGAGGTAGAGCATGTATCAGGATGGTAAGATTTGGATAGGAAGATCGGGAGAGGAAGATATATATATTTATCCCAAGATGGCAAACAGACACGGCATGATAGCGGGTGCTACAGGAACCGGTAAGACTGTTACATTAAAGGTAATGGCTGAGTCGCTTTCGGATGCCGGAGTTCCGGTATTTTTAGCGGATGTAAAGGGTGACCTTTCAGGCATGTGCCAGGCAGGTGAGAATTCGGGTACGGTAGCCAAAAGGATAGAAGCACTCGATCTGTTTAGCAAAGGCTTTTCTCTTCATGCATATCCAACTACGTTCTGGGATGTATACGGCGAGAAGGGCATAAACTTAAGAACAACGATCTCCGAGATGGGACCGCTTCTTTTGGGAAGGATACTCAACTTAAATGATACTCAGGCTGATCTTTTGACGATCATCTTTAAGATCGCAGATGATGAAGGAATGCTTCTTCTTGATACAAAGGATCTTAAAGCTATGATCAATTATGTGTCTGAGCATGCTTCAGAATATGCAGCTGAATACGGAAAGATGACGGAAGCAAGCTTAAGCGTTATCATAAGATCCATTGTAGCTCTTGAGAGCGAAGGTGGAGAAGGATTCTTCATGGAGCCTGCGATCAGGATAGAGGATTTCTTAATAAATGAATATGACGGAAAGGGAAGGATCAATATCCTTGACTGTCAGAAGCTTATAAACAATCCTAGCATGTATTCAACATTTATGCTTTGGCTGCTTTCTGAACTGTATGAGAACATGCCGGAAGCCGGTGATCTTGAAAAGCCAAAGATCGTATTCTTCTTTGATGAAGCTCATATGCTGTTTGAAAGTGCAAGCAAGACACTGCTTTCAAAGATCGAGCAGATCGTCAAGCTCGTCAGAAGTAAGGGCGTAGGTATATATTTCATAACACAGAACCCTAAGGATATCCCTGATGGAGTTCTGGGACAGCTGAGCAACAAGATACAGCATGCTCTCAGAGCTTATACTCCCAAGGAACTTGAAGGAGCAAAGGTTGCTGCCAAGTCATTCAGAGAAAATCCTGAGTTTGATACATTCTCTGTTCTTACCGAACTTGGAGTAGGTGAGGCTTTAGTATCGGTACTTGACGAAAAGGGTATCCCTACTATAGTTAAAAAGACCAGCATACTTCCACCTCAGAGCTTTATGGGTATAATAGACAACGATACACGTAATAACGTGGTAAGAAGCAATCCCATGTATTCTAAGTTCTATGATGTGATTGACAGAGAATCGGCTTATGAGATACTTATGAGCGTTGCTCAGCAGAATCTTGCAGCTCAGGAAGCTAAGGCAGAAGCTGAACAGCAGGCTATAGCTGCGCAGGAAGCTTATGAAGAGGAAACTGAACCTGTGATTAACAGCAAGGTTAAAAAGCCGAATCCTAATCATCCTGGCAAAGCATCTAAAGCTGAAAAAGAAAGCGCTAAGCCTGCAAAGAAGGAAAGCGATACGGCTAAAGCATACAAGCGTGCTGCAAAGAGTGTCGCAAGCACGGCTACCGGAACTATCGGCAGGGAGATAGGAAATTCCATCGGATCTAGTTTCGGAAAATTCGGTAAGAAGCTTGGGGGCAATGTCGGAGCTTCTATCGGTAGAAATCTAATGGGGATAATGTTTAAGTAATGGCAACTGATTTTCTGTTTCATAAACTGTACGAATTTATATTTCTAT
>CADAPR010000239.1:1936-3827 GCA_902789785.1 uncultured Lachnospiraceae bacterium | reverse complement strand
TCGCCTATTCCCATCTGAAGATGAGTTCCTATATTTCCGCCTGCAAGGATCGCAGCATTTTCCGGTTCCACTGCCCAGATCTCGATATCCGGATACTGTGCCTTTAACACCTCTCCGATTCCGCTTATAGTTCCTCCGGTACCTATTCCCGAGCAGAATCCGTGTATAGGTCCTGCAACCTGTTCCATGATCTCAAGTCCCGTATGATGCTTATGAACCTTGGGGTTTGCGGGATTCTCAAACTGCTGGGGGATATATACTCTGGGATCTTCCTTTGCCATTCTTAATGCTGTCTGAAGACACTCATCCATGCATGCCCCTATATCACCCGCATCATGGATCAGTATGACCTCTGCTCCGTAGTGTTTAACAAGAAGTCTTCTTTCCTCACTCACACTGTCAGGCATGATTATCTTTGTAGTATAGCCTCTTACAGCTCCGATAAGGGCCAGTCCGATTCCCTGATTTCCGCTTGTCGGCTCCACTATAATGGTATCCTTGTTTATGATACCGTCTTTCTCAGCCTGTTTTATCATGTTGTAGGCTGTTCTTGTCTTTATTGAACCTCCTACATTTAATCCTTCATACTTGACCAGCACTTCTGCAGCCTCTGGATCATTCATTCTGTTTAATCTTACCATCGGAGTATGTCCGATATATTCCAAAATATTATCGCAGACCATATTTATTCTTCCTTTTATTATTTGTCAACACTGATGATAATCATACTACATCACTATTAAATGAGCAAGAAGCGTTAATCCTTCTTTAGCATTATTCCAGTAAGCATGCTTCTCATTACAGGATTGTCTCTTCGCCATGAGCAAAGCTCGTCGTCTTCTTTGGTACATCTGCCTGTATCTGTTATATTCTCATCCTTTATTCCGACCTTTTTTAAAGAGATGCATATAGCTTTTTTAAGATCCAGATTGTATCTGTCAGAATGAGGATTTACAAATATCCTGCTAAGCTCATCCTCACTGAAATCATTTGAAAACTCTGCTTTTAGTTCTTCACCTACTTCATAGCAGTCTGCACATATACACGGCCCGATAGCGATACGTATATCCTCAGGTCTGCAATCATAAGTTTCAGACATAAGCTTAACAGCATTTGCAGCTATCTGTTTTGCAGTTCCTTTCCATCCGCTGTGGACCATTCCTATCGCTTCATGCACAGGATCAAGAAGATATACAGGCACACAGTCTGCCTCAACTGTACACAGAAGCAAACCTTTTTCATTTGTTATCATGCCGTCAAAGCCATCCTTTGTAAGAGGTCTTGTTACCATCTCTCCCGCATCTTTTCGTGTAATGACTCTGATGCCGTCTGAATGTGTCTGGTTGAGCATGACCATATCATTGATATCTATCTTAAGCGTGTCTGCAAGCTTTTTACAGTTTTTATCCGCTCCCGGCTTGCCGTATTTCCATGCACTGTCGCGATTGGTCGTGTACAAAGATATGACAATACCTGTTTTATCAAGCTCTTCAATAGGATAATACTTTATTGTTTCCTTTTTACTTACAGGATGTTTCTCCCATGCTGATTTTCTTGTATATGTTACATATCTGTACGGGATCTCTGCGTCCACACATTCATCAATGGTTTTGACAAATTCGCTTTCATCAAACAGAGGAAAATATGTATCTCCTTCTATTACAGCATCGATCTCCGTATTGTACATTACATCGACAAGATCTATTGCTTCTTTATAAAGTCCTGCACCGCCCGATATGTATATATCCTTATCAGCGGCAAGATCGATAGCTTCCTTAAGGGATTTAACGGTCTTTACACCTTCCTCATCAAAGTTCTTTGTATTGCTGACAACATATGTCATGCGATTCGGCAGCGGTCTGCCTATCTCCTCATAAGAGCGTCTTCCCAT
>CADAPR010000239.1:0-1916 GCA_902789785.1 uncultured Lachnospiraceae bacterium | reverse complement strand
TATGCGACTATCAGCGCTATCATCCTGTATACTCCTTATTAAAAAGATACAACATATCTATAATAGCATAACGGGCAAGACAAGAAAAAGACCCATTGTCATAAGACAACAGGTCCTTAGAATCATATATGCTATTTCTCAGTGGCTTCTTCTGCTCCTTCAGGCTCTTCAGCTTCCTCAACAGCTTTATTGTGCGGTGCCACAACACTGACAACCGGAGTCTCAAGATCAGTAAGAATAGTAAGATCCTTGTGTTTAGCTATATCAAGGTCAGCTACCTTAAGTGTATCTCCCAGTCTTAAGTTGCTGCAGTCGACATCTATCCTGTCAACCAATGCTTCAGGCAGTGCCTTGTATGATACTTCTGGTAAGAGCTGTTCAAGTATTCCTTCAACAACCTTGTCCTTGTTATGAAGAACTATCTCGGCTACGGAATGAACAACCTCACCTTTAACCAGTGCCTGGAAGTCCAGTTCAAGTACCTGTTTCTTGATAGAATCATAATCGATCTCTTTCAGCAAAACATCGTATTTCTTGCCGTCCAGTTCAACAAAAAGCTGGCTTCCCTTCAAGCATGTCTTAAGTATCTGCTCGGCATCCTTCTTTTCGATCTTTAGCGGTATGGATCCCTTGATCTCCTTGCCAAAGAGATTGCCAGTTACAAAGCCTTCTCTTCTTAATGCTTTTGCCTTTGTTTCCATGTCTCTTTTTTGTACTTTCAAAGTAGTCATTTGTCTTTTCCTCCGTTAGTTTCAAAAATTGAGAACAGGGAAGTTCGCGGAATGCCCATATTCAGTTGGCGTTTCGTTTATCTCGTTCTACCAGTGTTATAGTCCCTTTATAAAATAAAATCAAGGGGTATGAACCCCTCAATTTATAAAAGATTTATAAAATTTTTTACCTTTTTCATCACAGATAAAAGGTTATCTATATCCTTTAATACATCTCCTGTTTCCAGTGAATGATTGGCATCTTCAATACAATATGCTGTCAGTTTTTTATTTCTGCAAATATCTGAAATCATATTTACATCCGCATAAGGATCCGCGCTTCCGTAAAAGATCAGCCCGTTACCATCCTTAATAAATCTGTCTATGAATTCCAGCGGAGTAAAGCATATCTGTTTAGCTTCAATACCGTGTCTGTCAGCATAAGCCGTTGCAACAACAGTACCTATGCTCTTTGATATAAACAAGACTCTGTCCGTTTTTTCAAGATCGATACTTTTTAGTTTTTCATCTGTTTTATCAAGACAGTACTCCAGAGTCTTTAGCAGAAACTCTTTATCCTTTAGCTTTTCCTTGCTCCAGTCTATCCCTGAAAAATCAAGATGTATCAGTTCATAGCCATTAGCTGCGGCAAGCTTTCCTGCGTAGTATAATAGAGGTCTGTCCTTTGTATATCCGACTCCCGGAAAGACCACTGCGATCTTTTTCATATATCATATTCCTCGTTAATCACATATCCGTGCTTTTTCAGTGTGTATATATAGCTTGAGTCTCTCATTCGTGCTTTCGATTCATCAAGCAGTCTTTCCAATTTCTTTCTTTTAAGACCTGTTGCTATCATGAATATCTCATATAGTCCAACAATGACCACAATAAAAGATATAAGGATAAATGATATCGGCAAAAGCCACTTGATAAGATTCTCTCCTGTATACAAATATATCCTGGCAATATAGATACCTCTCCATCCAAATAAGGCTCCGATCAGAATAGCTAAGGAATACCTGGTTACTTTAAATTCGTCTTCAGGTATCCCGTCTATTGCCAGTTCATAATATCTCGGATCCAGATACTGTGCTCCGCACTTTTTGCATTCTTTTAAAAGCTTCCCGTATTTTCTTGTGCGTTCCTCATAGGTAAACAGCTTTTTATCACATGAAGGACAGTGAAACTCTCTGCTCATTTCTT
>CADAPR010000238.1 GCA_902789785.1 uncultured Lachnospiraceae bacterium | reverse complement strand
GAAAAGAAGCTTTTTGAGTATAAGGAAAAGTATTACGAGGTTCGCCAGCGAGATGACTATATGCCAGATATTTATCGAAATAATATCCAGATCCTGCATATGTCAGACTCCGTTTCAGCGGCCGATTGCTTTCAAAAGGATATCCACGAATCTTCCGGGTGCAACAAAGATCAAAAGGATAGCGATAACGAGCGCATAAAGTCCCGTTGTCTCTGCGACTGCGCATCCCATGAGCATTGTTGAAGTAACATCGCCTTTGCACTCAGGCTGTCTGCCGATAGCTTCGCAGGCCTTTGCAACTGCATGTCCCTCACCGATACCGGGACCGATACCGGCGATCATGGCGCAGCCTGCACCGAGAGCACATCCACCTAAGATGATTCCGATTGCAAGTTCCAACATATTTAAATACCTCCGTATGTTGTTTGTATCTTAAAGCTCCGCATTCTTTCCTGCGGTATGTGAACATGCTGCTTTGGCTGCGGCACGTTCGTTCCTGTCTTTTCTTTTTCCTTGCGGCATATTCCTCAGCAGGGAACCCTCCTGCCACATAAAGCATGGTAAGTATTGCGAAGATAAAAGCCTGGAGACATCCCGAGAACAGATCAAAATAGATCGACAGCACAGCCGGAATACCTATCCTCAGATAAGGGAAATCGGCAAGCGCACCCGGCAGGAACGAGAACAGGCTGTGAGACAGTTTGGTAAGTCCTACTGCAATGAGTACCGATATGATCGAACCGGATAAGACGTTTCCGTAATGTCTGAATGCCATCGATATCGGGGTAGCGACCTCACTTATGATGTTAAGCGGAGCCAAAAGCGGCTGCGGCTGACCAAAGCTCTTAAGGTAGATCCAGGGGCCGGCTTTCATCTTGTAGTACGTGATCAGGAAGAATACAAGTATCGCCCAGCCAGCAATGATGTTGATATCAGATGTCGGCGGGAAGAGCCCCAAAAGCGATGAGAGGCTTGAGAAGCCGGAAAGGCCCAAAATTGCTGCTATAAAAGGCGCAAAACCCTCAAAGTATTCTCCCATGTTTGTCCTTACAAGACCCGTCACCTTCTCCACTATCCATTCCGCGAGCATCTGCCTTATGGAAATGTTACGTGTCTTAAGACCCGTCGTAAGGAAAAGGCACAGGAACATTACGGCAAGTATCACACACCAGGAATTGACCTGTGCTTCCGTGATCGGAAGATCCTGTATAGGCATCTTAACGGTAAAGAATACATGTGCTCCTGATATGTCGATACCGTCAGATGCAGGCACAAACATAACCTTGACCGCTATGGCAGCCGCCATCGAAAGGATGCAGAGAATGAGATACACAATGCTCATTATTCCTCTCCTCCTTCGATATCAGGCTGATCTGCAGCTGTTTCCGCACTTATACTGCCGTTTTTCCTGTCTTTATTGAATATTGCCCTCGTATATACGGCAACGGTCGCGAAAAGCAGAGATATCAGTGTTGCCCACATATCAAAGACAGAAGGGATGAGTACGGCTGTTACGACCAGAATAGCCATAAGAGCGTATCTTAAAGCGTGAGAGGCGCGAAGGATATCTTTTGCCCTCTTCTCCTCGCTTTTTACCGCCTTTTGGACAGACAGACCCAAGAGAAAGAAATTCAGGATCCCTACGCCTGCTCCGACAAGATTTCCGAACAGGACAGTAAGCTGCCAATGCCTTATGATCAGGAATACTGACTCCATCATCATACTAAGGATCAAAGTGACAACACATACATATATCGTCTCTTTTTTTACTGTCGGATCGATCTTCAAAAAACAGCCCTCCGTTTCGCTGTCCTTAACCGTTATTCTATCGTGGAGTATAGCATAAACCGCATAGGGTTAAATGTAGCAATTTGCATATTTCGGACAAATGGAAGATATTGTCTGAATATGCTGTTCGTTTTCCGGTCTGACCATCATAATTCCTTCGCGAAACATATCGCTCCTTCAAGCTTGTCATAAGGCGGATAGTTATCTGTCAGCACGTAACCGCGCTTTGTATATAAATGAACAGCTTCTTCCATCTGCGGCCTTGTCTGAAGGATTGCCCGTTTAAATCCGAGTTCTATTGCCTTTTTTTCCAACGCATCCATCATGGCAGTAGATATATGGTTGCCTCGATATTCAGGATCGACCCAGACTCTCTTGATCTCTACATCAGAATCCGAATATGCTTTTAATCCGGCACATCCTACAGCAACACCCGATACAGAAGCTATCAGAACATGAGATATGCTTTCCGAGATGTTATACGGAATAAACGCTTCGCGGTTCTTCCAGCCGCCGACTATACTGCTGTAGAATTCTTCGGTCTTAAGATAAAACTTCTGGAAGTCTTTATCATTTCCATCTGTCCATTTATATTCTGTCTTCATGGTTATTTGCCTTCCGATTAATTGAACATGCGTTATATCATACTTTTAACACTGCGGC
>CADAPR010000237.1 GCA_902789785.1 uncultured Lachnospiraceae bacterium | reverse complement strand
CCATTATATATCTTTCTGTTCTTATCAGCCTTTCTCCCGATATATTTCTCCGCCTCTTCGTATGCCGTGATCATATATAGTGACCAGCTGTCGAGATTTTTAAATCTTTCCCCGATAACGGTATACAGACCCGCCATATCCTCCTTTTCCATGATACGTTCTCCGTACGGAGGATTGGTAATGATAAATCCGTATTTCTTTGGATGCGAAAGATCTGCGACATCTCTTCTCTGGAAATGGATCAAATCCTCAACACCTGCAAGCCTTGCATTCTGTCTTGCGATAGTTACCATCTCATCATCTATATCATATCCCTGGATATCACAGACTATATCTTTATTTACTTCATCTGCTGCCTCTTCAAAAGCATCCTTCCATGTATTTTGAGAGATCAGATTCTTCCATCCTTCAGCGGTGAAATGTCTGTTCATTCCGGGAGCGATATTGGCTGCCATAAGTGCTGCTTCTATCGCAAATGTTCTGTTCATTCCGGGAGCGATATTGGCTGCCATAAGTGCTGCTTCTATCGCAAATGTTCCTGATCCGCAGAATGGATCTACTAATATCCTGTCCTTGTTCCATGGTGTGAGCATTATAAGAGCAGCTGCCAGATTTTCCGCAAGAGGTGCCTTGGCCGTAAGCTTTCTGTATCCTCTCTTATGCAAAGACTCACCCGTAGTATCAAGTCCGATGGTAACGGTATCCTTCATGATAAATACTCTTAAAGGATAAGCGTCTCCGTCTTCAGGAAACTGGGTCATGTTATAACATTGACCAAGATGGTCGACGACAGCTTTCTTCATTATGGACTGTATATCAGAGGGGCTAAAAAGCGCACTCTTTATACTGGCTGCCTTGGCAACCCAGAACCTGGCATCCTTTGGAAGATACTCTTCCCATTCGACTGCCTTTGTTCCCTGATATAGTTCTTCGAATGTCTCGGCATGAAAAGAAGCGACCTTTATAAGTACCCTTTCAGCAGTCCTTAAGCCGATATTAGCCCGACAGACCGCCTCATCATCACCGATAAACGTCACTCTTCCGTCTTCTACGAGACTGACATCATACCCGAGATCTATTATCTCTTTTTTCAGTACAGATTCCAGCCCGAAGTGGCATGGTGCCATAAGCTCTATTCTTTGCATGTTTCCGAATATGCCTTTCTGACTGCCTTTGCTAACTGATCAGCACAGCTCGTTCCTCTAAAGCCGCACTGATTGCCGAGAAGCTTACTCTCTATCTGCTCTACACTGAATCCGTCAACGAGCTTGCTGACTGCCTTGAGGTTACCGTTGCAGCCTCCAGTAAAGCTGACATTGGTTATGACATCTCCGTCAATATCAAAATCTATCTTGGAAGAGCACACTCCTGAAGTCTTATATGAATATCTCATCTACTTACCTCCAATTCTACAAATCCCGCACCGTTATCGTTAGCGCTGCATTTATTGAGTCCGTTAAGGCTTATTGTTACATTAGCCTTATCGGCATCTATCATTCTTATTCCTTCGTCATTAACGACTGTCCACGCCCTTGCAGGTATATCGATATCAAACGCCTTTGTCTCACCGCCTTTGATATGTACTCTCTTGTATGCTGCAAGCTTTCCGTTTTCTGTTTCATATCTGCTGTCACTTTTAACATATATCTGTATCACTTCATCTGTATCAACATCTGATGAGTTTGTAAGTTCTACTCTGACTACAGCAGAAACATCTGCTAATTCCTTGTATGTTTCGATAGCATCCGCTTTGCTCAATGCCGTACTTATCTTGTCGGCAATACCTGCATAGTCCTTTAAGATAGAAGCCTTATCTATCTTTACATCCCCATAGGTCATTCCGTAACCGAAAGGATACAGAGGCTCTCCCTTAAAATATCTGTAGGTTCTTCCTTTCATTGAATAATCTTCAAATGAAGGCATTTTTTCTATATCGCTGTTATGATAGAAAGTAAGAGGCAGCTTGCCTGAAGGAGAGACTTCTCCAAACAGTATGTCAGCTACAGTCTTGCCTCCCTGCGCTCCGGGATACCAGCACTGAAGGATCGCAGCCGCTTTTTCTGTTGCAGCACTCATATCGATCGAACTGCCTGCCATCATGCATACTATTACAGGCTTGCCTGTCTTTAATACGGCATCGAGCAGTCTTACCTGGCATGGAGGAAGCATAAGATCCTTCTTGTCTCCTGATGCATATGAATTACCTGTATCTCCTTCTTCGCCTTCAAGTGTCTCATCAAGGCCAAGACAGAGTATAATTACATCCGAATGCTTTGCAACTATTACAGCTTCAGCCAGTCTGTCATCTTCCTTGGCAAGGAATTCCTCTTTATCAAGGAACAGATGAGAGCCGAGAGAATACAGCACTCTTACATCATCTCCAACATAATCCTGGATCCCTTCAAGGACTGTCGTATATCTTGAAGCAGTACCATGATAATTGCCCATCAG
>CADAPR010000236.1 GCA_902789785.1 uncultured Lachnospiraceae bacterium | reverse complement strand
TGATGAAAAGCTTGCATCTGATCAAAGAAAAAAGTATGTGATACCCGGACTTATCGATATGCATATGCACGGATGCATGTCCTTTGATACCTGTGATGCTTCATATGAGAGTCTTAAGCATATGGCAGAATATGAAAGAAAGTGCGGGATCACTTCGTTCTGTCCCGCGAGCATGACTCTGCCAAAGGAAAAGCTGATCGATATATGTCATTGCATAAGAAAAGGGGTTGAAAAGATCCCCGGTATTGTCGGGCTGTATCTGGAAGGACCTTTCATATGTGAAAAGAAGGCAGGGGCTCAGGACAGGCAACATATCATTAAGCCTGATAAGGAGCTTTTTGATCTTCTATATAAGGAAAGCGGAGAGAACATAAAAGTGGTCGCCATAGCGCCTGAGACAGAAGGGGCTATCGATTTTATAGCATCAAACAAAGACAGGGTTATCTGTTCCATTGCTCATACGATGTCTGATTACAGACAGACGATCGAAGCGATCGATGCAGGGGCAAGGCATGCGACCCATCTGTACAACGGAATGAGAAGGACCGATCACAGAGATCCGGGCTGTGTGGAGGCCGTTATGGATCGTAATGAGGTTTTTGCAGAACTGATATGCGACATGAAGCATATTCATCCTGCAGTCATAAGGAATGCTTTTAAGACACTTGGAGATGATCGCATCGTACTGATCAGCGACAGCATGGAAGCTGCGGGAATGCCTGACGGAGAGTATGAACTCGGCGGACAGAAGGTATTCAAGAAAGGAAAAAGCGCCCTCTTATCGGACGGGACACTTGCAGGAAGCGTATGCAATCTGTTTGACTGCATGATAAATGCGATCAAAGCAGGGATCAGTTTTGAGAGCGCTATAAAGGCTGCAACCGTTAATCCTGCGATCGCTTTAGGTATCTTTGACAGAGTCGGCAGTATTGAAGCTGGAAAGAAGGCTGATATCGTCATCATGGATGACAGACTCGATATCATTGAGGTCATAACACAGTCCTAGGCGGTATTGTACATTGTTTTTTTGTATGATTTAGAGTAGAATTACGTTATTAACGCTGCATTGGAAAGGTAGAAACATGAGAGCCATATCTTGGAATGTTAACGGGCTTAGAGCCTGTGTAGACAAGAATTTTATCGAGGATTTTAACAGACTGGATGCGGATATCTTCTGCTTGCAGGAGACAAAGCTGCAAAAAGGCCAGATAGATCTTGATCTTAAGGGGTATTACCAGTACTGGAATTATGCCGAAAAGAAAGGCTACAGCGGAACTGCGATCTTTACAAGGAAGCAGCCTTTAAACGTAACATACGGCATGGGGATTGAAGAACACGATCATGAAGGCAGGGTTATCACTCTTGAGTATGAGAGTTTCTACTTTATCACGGTATATACACCCAATTCAAAACAGGAACTTGAAAGACTTGAGTACAGGCAGCACTGGGAGGATGATTTCAGGACTTATCTTTGTGAGCTTAAGAAGAAAAAGCCTGTGATCTTTTGCGGAGATCTCAATGTGGCGCACAAGGAGATAGATCTTAAGAATCCAAAGACAAATCATCACAATGCCGGCTTTACCGATGAGGAGCGAGGCAAGATGAGCGAGCTGCTGGCTGCAGGATTCACTGATACTTTCAGATACTTTTATCCCGATAAGACTGATATATATTCATGGTGGTCATACAGATTCAAGTCGCGCGAAAAGAATGCGGGATGGAGGATAGATTATTTCATCGTATCTGATGATCTTAATGAAAAGCTAAAGGATGCAAAGATACATACGGATGTTTACGGATCCGATCACTGTCCGGTTGAACTTGATATTGATGTTACATTATAATAGATGAATCAAAAAGGGAGGGAATGAAACTATGAAAAGACATACATATATAAGGAAGAAAATAGCACTCATCATAATCGGAATAGTGCTTGTCTTTGCTTTTTGCGGATGCGGATCAAAGCCTGATGATGAGCAGGATGAGCAGGTAGAAGACTCTCAGGATACTGATGATGACGAGTCTGATACAAAAAAGCCCGATAAGCCAGATAAGACAGAAGCTGCATCAAAGGCTGATCCCATGGAGGGCGACTGGGAGATGGTATATAACATCTACCATTCGGAATACGGCACAGACGGCGAGAGCTATGACGGAGTAAGCATGAGTGATGATCCGTATTCGCAGACATCTCTCATGAGAGTCACAAAAAAGGACGGAAAGCTCATAGCAGACTACAGGATGGGCGGATTTGAATCGGATTACAGATTCTACGGCAATGAGCTTAAATACCTTGAAGAAGCAGCTTACGAGGGATGTGAGAACAGCGAATGGTGCGTGACATTTACCGATCCTTTCGAGGAGGAGTCAGATGAATACAGCCCGATGAAAAAGAGATTCACATTGACGGACAATGATACCCTCATAGGTGTCAGCGTATACACTGACGGAAATATAGGAACCGATGAATATTATTACTCTGTCAGCACGGATGTATATTACAGAAAGAGCGATCCGAGACTTGAAGACAGAGAGAGCATAAGATACTTCAATACCGTTACGGTATCAAATGCCGAGGACCTTTTAAATAACATAGCCAACAATACAAAGATACTGCTCGAGGCGGGAACATATGACTTCTCTGCTGTAGACGAATCAAGAGTACAGAATCCAAATGTATATTGCGATTACGGAGCATATATAGTAAACGGTCATGAAGTTTGAAAGCATTACAAATATAACGTTCAGAGGAGTGACCGCAGGACACAATGTTGAGCCCGGATACTGCAGCGGAAGCGTCCTGGAATTCTCAAGCGGCAACGGCGTAAAGATAGACAAGTGTAATCTTTACGGCTGCGGAACTTACGGAATACAGGCATATTCGATCGAAAACCTTGAGGTGACTGACACAGATATATATGAGTGTACATACGGCCTTGTGGATCTGACATACGTATACAACGCTCATTTTAACAACTGTACATTAAGAGACAGCAAGGATATGTCAATGATCTGCGTGGAATCATGCTATGACATAAGCTTTGATAACTGTCTGTTTAAGAATAACTACATCGAGCCCGAATACAGTACATGCTACTTTGTTGAACTTTCCGAGTATTCGGATGTGACATTCACTGACTGCAAATTTGAGAACAATCAGTATAATAAATTTGCAAACAGAAAAGTTAAGCAGATCAACTGCAACATAAGCGATAACGGCGATCCGGATATGAGCAATGTAAATTCCGAGGATGCTGTAGACCAGGACAGCTTGCTTAAGAGCTATGATGATGCCTGCACAAGACAAAAGGAAATAGATGAGCTTTTTGCCAAGGGAAACATGGACCAGCAGACCATGAATCAGACTGCATTTGAAGAATATCAGCTCTGGGATACACTTCTTAACAGCATCTGGGGATATTTAAGAAATACCCTTGATGAGGATACTATGTTAGATCTTACCGATGAGCAGAAGCAGTGGATCAAGGAAAAGGAAGCAGCTGTAAAGACTGCCGGAGAAGATTTCGAAGGCGGCAGCATGCAGCCTATGGTCGAGTACGGAACAGGTGCTGACTATACAAGGAAGAGAGTTGAGTATCTGATGGGTATGTATTTTAGATAACTGTTGACAAAAAGGATATGGATGATATATTCTTTACAAAACAGCATAACTAAAAGCTATGACGAAGAGGAGTAGCCACAGACCGTCATTCAGAGAGAACCCTCAAGGCTGGAAGGGGTTTATGACATGGAGTGGTGAAGGTAGCTTCCGAGCCGGTGGCCTGAACAGGACTAAAGTTCAAAAGTAGGGCTTCACGATCCATCCCCGTTACAGGATGAGACTTTTCTAGGGAGAAGTTGCAGAGGTGATCATGGTGACATGATCATAAACAAAGGTGGTACAGCGAACAGAGTTTTGATCGCCCTTTGGTGTAAATACATCAAAGGGCGTTTTTATTTGAAGAAAAGGAGAACGAATATGAGCAGGGAACTTGCAAAGACTTATGACCCTAAACAGATGGAGGACAGGATATACAAAAACTGGATGGACAAGAAGTACTTCCATGCAGAGGTTGACCATTCAAAGACTCCATTTACGATAGTCATCCCGCCTCCGAACATCACGGGACAGCTTCATATGGGTCATGCGCTTGACAATACGATGCAGGATATCCTCATCAGATATAAGAGGATGCAGGGATACAATGCGCTGTGGCAGCCTGGAACAGACCATGCCTCTATCGCTACAGAAGTAAAGATCATTGAGACACTTAAGAAGGAAGGCATTGACAAGAACGATCTCGGAAGAGAGAAGTTTTTAGAAAGAGCCTGGGACTGGAAGAAGGAATACGGCGGACGTATCATCAACCAGTTAAAGAAGCTGGGAAGCTCATGCGACTGGGACAGAGAGCGCTTCACCATGGACGAGGGATGCAACAAGGCCGTTACGGAAGTCTTCATAAAGATGCATGAGAAAGGATGGATATATAAAGGCAGCAGGATAATCAACTGGTGTCCTGTATGTAATACATCTATCTCCGATGCCGAGGTTGAATATGAGGAGCAGGCAGGCCATTTCTGGCATATCAAGTATCCTCT
>CADAPR010000235.1:2054-2633 GCA_902789785.1 uncultured Lachnospiraceae bacterium | reverse complement strand
GGCATCCTGGAGATAGCTTCTGTAGGAACCGTTTAGCATGCTTATCAGCTGAGTATGTATCTTATCGTTTGTAGATGATATCTCTCTTCTTATCTTTCTAAGATTAGGCGATGCATCATCGGCTATCTCATCTTCTGAGATAATGCATCTTGTTATATCCTCTGAGATCTGTGTCAGCGGAGACAATGACTCAAACATATCAGTCAGAGAATCATCTGCTTCATCAGGCTTTTCCTTCCTTCCGTATGCCTTGACCCTGTTGACGTTGGTCAGAAAATTGGCTGTTAGAAGTAGTTCCGCTGCAGACAGAGTCCTTCCTATGTCAAGCGATTTCATGCTTTCCGTGACGTTTTTGTTGCTGCCGAAATTGATGCCGTCCTTTTTTATCAGTCTGTTGAAGGCATCCTCGGTATTGATCTGAGCCTGTTCGATCTCATCATGCTCAGAAACCGGAACAAGCTTCATGCACATCTCCTTTCCAAGCGGTGAAGATGCATATGAAGCCAGTCTGTCGATTATCTTGTTGTACTCCAATACAGATAAAACTTTTGTATTCATGCCTTACTTTAATGTCACTCT
>CADAPR010000235.1:0-1998 GCA_902789785.1 uncultured Lachnospiraceae bacterium | reverse complement strand
GTGGTATCGTTCGGATAGCATCCGTTGACACCCATTGTGACTCTCGACTTGCCATCTGAAGAAGCACCCCAGACCTCCTTGCACTTTTGCGTAAGGGAATCATCTCCCGTAACAGGTTCTATAGGCACATGTACTATAAGTATGACGGGTTTGCCCTTTGTCTCTACTTCTTTATAGGCTTTTAGGATCTCAGGATCGATCTGACTGTTGTCATCATCGGCCGCAAATATGATAAAGTCATCATATTCCCTTATCTGATACGGCGTATTCTCACGCATATCCTTAAGTCTCGGCAGATATTCTTCATAGGCTGTAGCTGAAAAGTATTCACTGCCGTATTCAAAATCATGATTTCCCATTGAATAGAGATAAGGTATCTTTAGCTTTTTCAGCCTGTCTTCTACATGATCTATCGAAGCGTACATGGCAGAATCTATGATGTCTCCGCCAAGTATCAGTATATCTTCATTAGATATGGTGTCTGTCAGAGCATCAAATCTGTCCCTTGCCTCTATATCATCGGTCTTAAACATCTCACTTCTTTGTGATGCCTTATTAATAAGATCTGGATCTCTTTCATCACATAAGGATATATGTGAATCCGCTAAAAATATGATATTGAACTCTTTTTCGTATCCTTTTATATCCACAGTCTCCTGTGTGACATTTACCGGTATGTTTGATTGTCTGCAGCCGCTTAATGAAATGATCGCAGCTGTTAGTATAAAGCCAAGTATTCTTTTCATCTGTATCAGGTACTTATTCTATTCTTCTATATCAAGATGAAGGCTTTTATCCACCCTGTTTAAGACCTTTACAAGTATAGGTCCGAATACATAGCAGGAAATGACCTCACCCGCAAATACCGAAAATGCCATAAGAGCAAGTACTGCTGCCGTAGTTGTGGCATTTCCCATGCTGGTAATCCCATAACCATAATATAACACAAATGGTATGATAATTGCATTCACTATTACGGTAGGAATAGGAATGAGCAGTGCATGTTTTATATCAAGCACGGGCCCTGTCTTTTTTCTGATATGCTTTGCTATGGGTCTTGTAAGAAGAGCAGCTATAAGTGTTGCGAGTGAACCGAATACGATATCAAGCCAGGCTCCGCCGAAAATGTTTGTGATAAGACATCCGACAAATACGCCCCATAACCCTGCGGGGGTATAAAAGATAGTCATGCACAGAGCTTCTGCCACTCTGCACTGGATCTCAAGATACGAGAATTGGTATGTGATGAGTGATAACACCACATACAAGGCTGCTATGATAGCACCCTGAGTGATAAGTTTCGTTGTTTTGTTTTTCATTGTTTTCTCCTAGTTTTGTTTTGAGTGAGGATGGTCTCGAACTCACTATTTTTACTGCAGGAAACATCATACTATGAAAACAATCAAAAAACAATCCATTTATCGCTTATTTGCTTTTTCTATTATCTTACCTATCATCCCGATGAAGGTCCCTGTTGCTGCTCCCAGCAATATCAGATAGGGAAGATAGACAAGGGGTGCAAAGCTATTTAGCACAAGACACGCAACACCCAGCTGACCTAGGTTATGAAATACTGCGCCTGTTATACTTACTCCGAGCAGTGAAAACAGCCCGATCCTTTTTGCCATATACATAAAACAGAAGCTGACAATGCCGCCTGCAAGAGAATACATTATCGTAGAAAAGCTCCCAAACATAAAACCGGAAAGTATTATGCGAACTATCAGGATAAGAAATACCTGAGGGGCGGGCAGAAAGAACAGTCCCGTAAGAGTCACAAGATTTGCAAGTCCTATCTTTGCTCCCGGGATGGGAATTACAACGGGAATGAGTGTCTCTATGTAACTGAATATCAAAGCTATGGCTACTAGCAAGCCCGACATCGCAGTCTTTGCTGCGCTCGACTGCATGCCCTTACTGCGAGATTGCATCTGTTTCAGATCCCTCTTTGCTGATAATGGTTATGATCAGTCTGTGCGGAAGACAGACTATCGTTTC
>CADAPR010000234.1 GCA_902789785.1 uncultured Lachnospiraceae bacterium | reverse complement strand
CTTTCCGATAATTCTCCATTGCCTTCTCAGGATCGGGTTCATCCATAATCAACTGATATAAGAACTGCTTCTCGCGATCTGGTCTTTCAAAGAAGCGCCGCACAGATATTTGAGGATCCGACAGCATGACCAGTACATGATTTGAGGGAGTTATCCTTTTCAATGTCTCTATTGAAATATTGGTATCTACAAACACAGGCTTTCTCTGCTCCTTAAGCCCGTCAAGGATCCTGAGCTCCAATATCTCACATTCATGAGACACACCGTCCATCCATGCCTTGTATTCTTCTGGGGTCCTTCTGATGAAGTCATGCCAGTCCTCCAAATCACGTGTATAAGTCAGAAAAGGGAACTCTGCACTGTCCAACTCTGGCAATAGCTGATCGTGATAGTTTTCTTCACACAGGATGCCATCATATTTCTTTGCAAGCAGTTTTATCATCGTTGATTTGCCTGCATAGGCCGTACCAGTAATAAAATACGCGTTGTCAAATCTCATGTCTTACTCCACATTCTTCGGCTCATAGGGTACTGAGATGAAGTCCTTCTTTTGGTGGTACAAGTAGCATACAGTCTCGACGGTTGTCCGCCTGAGCAACCGAATATCCATCATTTACTTCCGAAGCCACTGCTGCGTTTCCTTATGAGTCTTTTTATAGTTCTTCCAGAATAAAAGGAAGCATATATACAGGGTAAAGCTTCAGCATTCCTGCATTACCGATATCTTTTTGTGATAACAGAATCTGATCAGCCACATGTTTGGAGTATTTTTTTTGGAAAACAGTTATTGATTCATGCTTTCCCAGTCCTGATGATTTGACCTCAAGCGGAACTATTTTTGTTTTTGAAGATAGAAGAAAGTCGACCTCATAGTAATGAGAACTGTTCTCTTTTTCCCAGGTATGATAGTAGAGTTCTCTATCCGCGCTGCTGATAAGCTGCGCAACTGCATTCTCATATAGATATCCCAAATCTGCCGGAAGCGAGTCACTGAGAAGCTTTGTATAGATGCCGGAATCCGTCTCTTTGGATGAATTGAAAATCATAGTTGTGAAGAGCCCGGTATCTGCAAGATATAGCTTAAACACATCACTGTCCATCGTCTGCGATAAAGCTATGCTTGGATTATGAACATTATAGCAAGGCAATACGGTCTTTGAATCCAACAAGTCATATAGACGTTCCTGATCTTTATCTATTTTCTTTTTTCCTGTCGCAGCCGATATAACATAACTCCTTTTGTCAATCGCAAGCTGACCGGGAATAGAATCATACATTCTCCCGATCAAACCGGAATTATCTATTTTGAAAAAATCATCTTTATAAAGATCTATGATCTCTCTTTTAACTTCGTCAATCTCTGTAAAGTTCTTTCCTTCTGCATACGCCACTACAGCCTGCGGCATACCACCAACGGCCATGTAGATTCTGAAGTCGCGCATGAGTTTTCTGTTCAGGGAGTTACCTACCGGTTTACCGTATTGATATAGTTCTCGAAGAACATGGTATGTGTCATTCCCGATTGCCCACATAAATTCCTCATAATCCATTGGGTAGATCGGAATTTTCATTTCTTCTGATGGAAGAACAATATCTTTTACATTTTTCTTTATACTGATCAGAGAGCCTGTCTCAATATAATCATATCTTCCATCCGCCACCAGGTATTTGATTGCTTGCCTGGCTTTCGGCATCAGTTGGATCTCATCAAATATAATGACAGATTCTCTTCTATACAAAGTAATACCTGTTGCGGTTTGCAATCTTAGAAAGAAGATATCCGGATTTGCGATGTCATCGAAAGCATCGTATACATCCTTTGTGATATTTGCAAAATCGATCTTTATGTATGATCTGTACTCCTGTTTCGCAAACTCTTCCGCAATCGTCGTTTTTCCGACACGTCTGGCGCCTTCTAATAGTACAGCGTATTTTGGAGCCCTATTATCTTTCCAGTATTTCAGTTTGTCAAAGGCTTTTCTTTTAAACATAAAACCTCCAG
>CADAPR010000233.1 GCA_902789785.1 uncultured Lachnospiraceae bacterium | reverse complement strand
GGCTCAATATCATCCGGTATCTTAAAGAATTTGGATTTATACTGATCGTTAAACGTGATGTTCAGCTTTCCGTCGCTTGTCACCTCTGAAGTAAGTCCGTACTCCATGGGAGAATCAAGTTCAGAAAATGTGTATGTCTTATCCTCTGTTGCTGCCTTGCTTCCAAAGGGGAAGAGTGCCAAAGCAGTGTTAAGGAAAAGAAAAGCGATCATCACAATAGACAAGATTCTTTTCATCATCTGTTTATATCCTCTCTACCAAATAAAAAAACTACTCTGCATCAAGTGTTAATATATCAAATCAAAACAGCAAAAATCAATGTGCATTATGCTAATTCTTGTGTTTGTCGGGTACTAATATATGATTAATCTGTATACTTTTCGTGTCGGGGCACGCTTATAAGTAAAAATACCGCCGCCTTTACGGCAGCGGTAAGTCTTATTCTGATATGAATTCTTCAAGCTGTGCCTTGCTCATGGCACCGATATTCTTCTTTGCCTCTTTGCCGTCCTTAAACAGTATGATCGTCGGTATGCTGGCAACTCCAAACTTCTCAGCCAGTTCCATCTCGTCATCCACGTTTACCTTTACAACGGCAACATCATCGTGTTCATCTGCGATCTGTGCTACAAGCGGTCCTACCATCTTGCAGGGTCCGCACCAGTCCGCATAAAAATCCACAAGTACCTTGGCATTACTGCTTATTATCTCATCAAAATTGTTATTGAGTTCAACTTTCATAGACCGTAACCTCCTTTTAGCTAGATCGATTTTATCTCGTCTTCTGTCATCAGAACAATTCCTTTATCGGAAAGGGCTTTTTCGGCAGCTTCAACGTCATTAACACGGAATACCACATATGCGCCCAGTTCTCTTGCCGTAAAGGCATATGTATATTCAACATTGATGTCAGCCTTCTCCAATACTCTGAGTACCGTGTAAAGAGCTCCTTGCTTGTCATTCATCTTTACGGCTATTACATCGGTAACCTTTACGATCATATCCTCGCTCAAGAGGCTGTATGCCTTGGCCGTATCCGATACTATAAGTCTGAGTATGCCAAAGTCATCCGAATCTCCGATGCTCATGGCTCTCATGTTTATGCCTGCCTCTGATATGGTCTTGACCGCATCTGAAAGCTTGCCCTTTTTATTCTCGATGAAAACCGAAAGCTGTCTTATTGCCATACCGTAACCCTCCTTAATCGTGTAGTTTTCTCTTATCTATAACCCTTACTGCTTTACCCTCGCTTCTTGCGATCGACTTGGGCGGAACAAGATGGATCTTAGGACCTATTCCGAGCATCGTGCGCATTGCGCCTTCAAGAGCCTTCTCCTTGGCCTGGATATCCGAAACCTTATCGGAGAACTGACCAGGCTGAAGCTCAACGCTGATATCGAGCGTATCCGTATTCTTAACTCGATCCACCTCGATCAGGTAATTAGGTGTATAACCCTCTTTGATAAGCACTGTCTCGATCTGGCTCGGGAATACATTGACGCCTCTGATGATCATCATGTCATCGCTTCTTCCCATAGGCTTGCACATCTTTATATGTGTTCTGCCGCATGGACATTTCTCTCTTGTAAGGACACATATATCCTTTGTTCTGTATCTTAACAGAGGAAAAGCTTCCTTATCTAGGGATGTGAATACAAGCTCTCCCTTTGAACCCTCAGGTAAAACCTCGCCTGTATCGGGATCTATTATCTCTGCATAGAAATGATCTTCATTGATATGCATGCCGTTTTGCTCTTCACACTCGTAAGCAACACCGGGGCCGCTTGATTCTGTAAGTCCATATATATCATAGGCCTTGATGCCAAGGCTCTTTTCTATCTCTCTTCTCATCTCCTCGGTCCATGGTTCAGCACCGAAGATACCTGCCTTTAGCTTGTTATCGGTGGGCTTGTATCCTTTTTCAGCAAGGCTTTCACCGATAAAAGCAGCATATGAAGGAGTACAGCAGAGTATGGTAGAACCCAGATCCATCATAAACTGTATCTGCCTCTC
>CADAPR010000232.1 GCA_902789785.1 uncultured Lachnospiraceae bacterium | reverse complement strand
GATCATCTCGTAAACCGTATAATCTCGGAAGTTGACGGGATAAACCGTGTACTGTTTGACTATACACCAAAGCCGCCGGCTACGGTCGAATACGAATAATAAGATTAATCCCCACAGACCATGAAAATAATGAGGTGACCCCAAAAAGTTAGACTTTTTAAGCGTAGCAGTGTTTTGGCTGCTACGCTGTTTTTATGCAGCCAAGAGGTTGAGTCTATACTGAACAGGACTCATCCATCCTAGTTTCTCTTTAATTCTTTGCTCGTTGTAATACTTTATATATCGTTCTATTTCGGATTTCAATTCTTCGTAACTATAATAAACTACACCGTAATAGATTTCTTGTTTAAGCAGACCAAAGAAGTTTTCCATTACTGAATTGTCGAGGCAGTTACCTTTTCTAGACATGCTTTGAAAGATGCGTTCTTGTTTCAACCTATGTGAATATGCCTTCATCTGATAAGCCCATCCCTGATCTGAATGGAAGGTTCTACGATAAGGACAGTCTGATGTAATTTCTATTGCTTGTTCAAGTGCATCCATTACATTCTTCGCGGATGGATGCTTATCTATTCCAAAGCTTAATATTTCTCCATTGCACATATCCATAAAAGGATCCAAATAAAGTTTGTGCATGGTCATGTGTCCTTTTGCATCTACTTCGTAGTACTTTAGCTCCGTTGTGTCAGTTGTTATCTTCTGGTGTGGTATATGTGTATTAAACCTTCTCTTAATCCTGTTAGGAGCAATAGTTCCGACTTTCCCTTTATAAGAACTATATTTTCTGCTCTTACGAGTAAAGGATGTCACCTGGAGTCCTAGCTTCTGCATAATTCGCTGAACTTTTTTCTTGTTGACTTTATATCCTTGGTTACGTAATTCACCTACCACTCTACGATAGCCATAGTCCTTGTTGTTCTCACGTATAGCAAGAATCGTTTCTTCTAGTACTTTATCCGGGTTTTCTCGATTTAATCTTTTTTGCCAGTACATAAAAGTTGCTTTAGGCATACCCGTATATGAGAGAAGGTCTTTTAGTTTGAACTGTCTTCGGAGACTGTTGATGATTCGCGCCGTTCTCTCATTTTTGCTTCGTCCTCTAAACGCAGCCTCCTCAGTTCTTTTAAAAAGGCATTCTCTATCCTTAACTTAAGGAGTTCATCCTCAAGTTCTTTTACATGTTCAGCAGTAGTATCAATACTGTGATCTTCATACTCATCTGAATTAGATTTTTTTGTTATTTTATCCAATGATTTTTTGTGACCTTTCTTATGTGGTCTCAATGCATCAGGCCCAGCAATTCGGAATCGATTGACCCATGCAGCAATAACGGAAGGATTATTTATTCCTTCTTGAATTGCCAATTCCTGATACGAGAGCTCACTTGATAAATACAACTCTACAACATTTAATTTCTTTTTAAAAGAATACACTTCTTTTTTCCTTGAACGTAATAGACCACTATCTCCAAAAGCTTTATAATTTGAAACCCACTGACGAATTAATTTTTTATCAGATACATTGTATTTGCTTTCAAGATATCTATATCCTCCTTCGCCGTTAAGATAATCACTAACAACTTGTTTTTTGAATTCAAAACTATATTTTTGTCTTCCCATAAAAAAACGACCTCCAAAAGTTAGATGTTTAGGTCTAACTTTTGGGGGTCGGTTCAAGATGGTAAAGAGGGTATTATTATGCTTACATATATTACTTTTCAGAAACTATGCACATGATGTCGTTGCTTCTTTGAATAAATCTTGTCATTGCTTCCGGAGCAAGAGGTGCATGCTGAAGCTTAGCAAGATCATAGAGCTGTTCGCAGATCAGCTTTGTATTGTCTCCGTCACTGTGCTCTAGGATATACTTAACAAGAGGATGACCGGCATTGAGTACGAGTGTCTCGCCTTCGCCGTCCATGCCAGGCATGTTCATGCCGCCCATGCCGTACATCTTCATCATATCCTGCATACGGCGTGTCTCTTCAGAGAGAGTGATCATTGAAGATATCTTCTTATTCTTAAGCTTCT
>CADAPR010000231.1:1371-3445 GCA_902789785.1 uncultured Lachnospiraceae bacterium | reverse complement strand
TCTTATCGATGCCGGCAACAACAAGGTTGAGATGAATGCAACAGGTACGGTAGGAACCAAAGATACACCTATTGATATCGTTGCGGGCGAACTCGAAGCGATCGGCAGTGATGTAGCGGTTATCGTTGAAGGAAGCACAAAGATCGATTCAGTTATAGCTGTTAAGGATCCTACAGATCCTGAAAGCGGAAATGTAAACATTAACGTTAAGGGTGATATAACAGCCGGCAATAACAATGGTGACAGCAATGTTATCGGTAGTGAGGTTGATATCCACGCAGACAAGAACATCGGTGATGATAACAATAAGCTTGCAGTTGATGCAGACGAACTCAATGTCAGCGCAGGCGGAGACATTAATCTTATTACAAACGGTGATACAGAGGTCGGCAGAATAACAGCAGGCGGAGATATCGATATCGAAGCTAAGGGTGATATAACAGGTAAAGATAACCACTCAGTTATTTCAGGTAGAGACGTAACGATCAAGGCTGACGGCAAGATCGGTGATTCTGTTAACAAGTTGAATATTATCTCAAGAGGTAATGTAGACCTGTCAGCAAGAACCGAGGAGCCTCATGTAAATGTAACGTTCATCAGACCGAGTACAAAGCCTCAGATTGAAGACGACGATTACAGCGACGAAGAAGACGACAGTTATGTTTACCCTCGTATAGCAGCTAAGGTTATTATAGCTGATAACAAGGTTGCAAAGGCTGCACGTGCAATTCTTAAGGGTGATGGCGAAGATGATGCAGAAGAAAATGTATCTGAGCCTTCAGACAACAAGAAAGTAGAAGATGGCAAGAAGGGTGAAAACGTAGAACCTTCTCGTGATCAGAATAACGAGCCTGAAATTGATGACAACCTGATCAAGTACCTCGCATTAATGTTGCTGATACTGTTACTTATCGTAATTATCTCAGGAGGTATCATTATCAACTCTAAGAGAAAGAATCAGCAGATTTCAGAATAGGTATTAACTAAAGCTTAGGGACAGTGGCCTGACCACTGTCCCTTTTGAATTTATCAAAAAGTCTGCATCTGTGATAGCATATTCCAGAAGCCTTCTGCCACCTTGGACAGTTTTCTGTCAGCACTTCTTACCAGAACATAGTTTGCATAGACATCTGGAGAGACAATACGCTTTATCACAACATCGTCTGATACATACTTGGCAGCTGAAGCAGGGTATATGGCGATACCGACACCGTTTGCTGTCAGTTCATATGCATTTAGCATATGCGCGATCCTGCAGAATATCTTTGGCTCAGTATTAAAGGGCTTAAACCAGTTTTCTATTTCCTGCTTTCTGGATTGCCTTGAAGGAATTATCAGTTCATATGGTGCGAGGTCATTTAGAGCCACGGTATCGCTCGTATCTTTAGTCAGTGGGTGACTGGCAGGTATAATAGCGACCCAGGGCTCTCGGTAAATGATCCTGCCGTCTAAGCCTTCCTCATCATATGGGGATGTTATCACTGCTATATCGCTGAGACCGGATTGAATTCTTTTAACGACATCATCTGAATTCCCGTTCCATAATTCATATTCTACAAGAGGATATCTTTTCTTAAATTCAGCTATCCACTTGGCAAAAAGCGAAGGAGCCTGGCCTTCGATCGTTGCAAGATAAAGCGTTCCGATCAAACCCTCATTCATCTCTTTTATATCTTCAAGTGACTGATCTGAAAGCTGTTTGATCCTTGAAGCATATAGAAGAAATCGTTCACCGGATTCGGTAAGAGCAAGACCTTTGGCTTTTCTGATAAAAAGCTGAGTCCCCAGTTCTTCTTCCAGATCACGTATCTGTCTGCTTAGCGGAGGCTGGGCTATACACAGTTTCTCTGCGGCTTTGGTGAAGCTGCCTTCTTCGGCAACAGTCAGAAAATATCTTATATGTCTTAATTCCATAGCTTTGTTACCTCTTTACATGAAATTAACATTAAACACGAGATATACCCAAAAGGTATATCTATACCACTATTATATGTATTTAACAACATCATTACAAGGTGTTACTATAAGATCAGAAAAGGAAATACGGCAAGAATGGTAACAGTGAAATATATTT
>CADAPR010000231.1:0-1307 GCA_902789785.1 uncultured Lachnospiraceae bacterium | reverse complement strand
ATTATGGAGGCATATTACAAGACATTTGCTTAAAAGATATGGCTTGACTTAAAAAGGACAGTGCAGACACTGTCCTTTTTTACGTTAATATCACTTGTTATTTATCTTTATCTGTGCGAGTATGACTCCCGTAAATACCAGCGCGCATCCTGTCAGTTCTCTTACACTGAGTGTCTGATGAAGAATGATAAATCCTGCCAGGGCTGAGAAAACACTCTCAAGAGACATAAGCAGCGACGCCACAGTCGGAGGAAGATCTCTCTGGCCCAGGATCTGAAGTGTATAGCCTGCTCCGCTTGATAGAAGTCCTGCATAGAGTATAGGCATGCCTGCAGCGATTATCGATGACATATCGGGTTTTTCAATGATAAGCATTCCGAACATGCCAAATATCACGCATACGAAAAACTGAACACAGCTCATGGCCACAGGGTCTACCTTATCGACAAATCGATCTATGGTCATTATCTGCATCGAAAAGAGCAGTGCACATACAAGGATCAAAAGATCGCCGATGTTTACCTTTGTCTGTCCGGTTATGCTCAAAACGTAAAAACCGGCAGTTGCGATGATCGCGCTGATCCATTCGTTTAATCCTATCTTTCTGTGAAGAAAGATGCTTAGCAGCGGCACTATTATGATGTACAGAGCAGTTATAAAGCCGGCTTTTCCGACACTCGTATATATGATGCCGTATTGCTGGAAAAGTGAAGCGCTGAACAAGAATATTCCGCAAAGGACTCCTCCGATAAAGGTGTTCTTTCTTATATCATGATCAAGGACAGTACCCTTGCCCTCAGACAGGCGCTTCTTTGTTCCTATACATATCACAGGCAGCAATACTAGCATACCTAAGATGTAACGGGTGCATATAAAAGTCCAGGGCCCAACATGATCCATACCAACACTCTGGGCGACAAATGCCACACCCCAGATTATGGCTGTAAGGGACAGAAGAAGGGTCCCACGTAATTGCTTATTCATACTAGTAAAGGCTGGCTATTACTTCCACTTCGCAAAGGACATTCTTGGGAAGCTGTTTAACGGCTACACAGCTGCGCGCAGGCTTCTGGGTGAAGTATTTCTCATATACGGAGTTAAATGCCGTAAAATCGCCCATATCGGCCAGGAAACAGGTTGTCTTTACAACATTCTCATATCCGCATCCTGCCTCTATCAGGATAGCACCGATATTTTTGCATACCTGCGTTGCCTGTTCCTCTATGGTTGTGGCTTCCACATTACCTGTAGCAGGGTTTATCGGGATCTGACCTGATGCAAATAAGAACTTGTCGGCTATAATTGCC
>CADAPR010000230.1:1093-3176 GCA_902789785.1 uncultured Lachnospiraceae bacterium | reverse complement strand
GAATGTACTGACTACATTGTTAACGCAATAGAAAAGGAAGGCTATGTAGAACTTGAGAAGCTCATTAAGGCAGGAAAGAGTCTTAAAGCAGGGGACAAGGTATATGCAGTTAACATGAACAAGTCTGTGATCATGTTCAATATTGGAAAGGAATCTCTTGAAAACGGCATGAACATACTTGGGGCACATATTGATTCACCAAGACTTGATCTTAAGAGCAACCCGCTTTATGAAGATACAGAGATCGCATATCTTGATACACATTATTACGGAGGTGTTAAGAAGTATCAGTGGGTAACACTGCCACTTGCTCTTCACGGAGTAGTTGTCAAGAAGGATCTTTCGACTGTTGAGATCAACATCGGCGAAGATGAGGATGATCCGGTATTCTTTATATCAGATCTTTTGATACATCTTGCTGGCGAGCAGATGGATAAAAAGGGCTCAAAGGTGATCGAAGGCGATCAGCTTGATGTTATCGTCGGAAGCATGCCTTTATCATCAAACAAGGATGAAAAAGAAAAGGAAAAAGAAGCGGTAAAAGCCAATATCCTTAAGATATTAAAGGACAATTATGATATTGAGGAAGATGATTTCCATTCAGCGGAGATAGAAGTTGTACCTGCGGGAAGAGCCAGAGAAGCGGGTTTTGACAGAAGTATGATCCTTGGATATGGACACGATGACAGAGTGTGTGCATTCCCGAGCTTTAAAGCAATGATTGAGAGCGGCACTTGTGAAAGAACAGCTTGCTGCATTCTTGTCGACAAGGAAGAGATAGGTTCTGTAGGCGCAACAGGTATGCGTTCGCAGTTCTTTGAAAACACTGTCGCTGAGATAATGGCACTAACTGGAGCATCATCAGATCTTTCGCTAAGAAGATGTCTTGCAAATTCAAATATGCTCTCAAGTGATGTGAGTGCAGCTTTTGATCCTACATTTGCCTCAAGCTTTGATAAAAAGAATTCCACAAAACTTGGTCATGGAATAGTTCTTGAGAAATATACAGGAGCAAGAGGAAAATCAGGATCTAATGATGCAAATGCTGAATATCTCGCAAAACTCCGTGCTGTATTTGAAAAAGACGGTGTTACATATCAGACAGGAGAACTTGGAAAGGTAGATGTCGGTGGCGGCGGAACAATCGCTTACATTCTTGCTCTGTACGGCATGAATGTAACAGACTGCGGCGTTCCGGTTCTTAACATGCATGCTCCGTGGGAATGCATAAGCAAGGCGGATCTCTATGAAGCAAAATGCGGATATGTTGCTTTCCTTAAGAACGCGTAAGGATTTATATGAAAACTTCGGATTTTTACTATGAGCTTCCCCAGGAGCTGATTGCTCAGGATCCTCTTGAGGACAGAAGCTCATCCAGATTGATGGTCTTAAATAAGAATAACGGAAGAGTATCACATAAAAGATTCAGTGATATTACAGAATATCTCAGAAAAGGAGACTGTCTTGTGCTTAATAACACAAAGGTCATCCCGGCAAGACTGCTCGGTGTCAAGGAAGATACCGGTGCAGCTGTTGAGGTATTCCTGTTAAAAAGACTCGATGCGAACACTTGGGAGACACTCGTGAAGCCTGGCAAAAAACTCAAACCCGGCGCAAGAGTTGTTTTCGGTGACGGTCTGTTAAGATGCGAGATTAAAGAAGTGGTACAAGAGGGTAACAGAATAGTTTCCTTTGAATATGATGGTATATGGGAAGAGGTTTTAGATAAGCTGGGCGAAATGCCCCTGCCGCCATATATCACCCATAAGCTTCAGGATAAGAACCGATATCAGACGGTATATGCAAAGTTTGAAGGAAGTGCTGCGGCACCGACCGCAGGCCTTCACTTTACAAGAGAACTGTTAAAACAGATTGAAGACATGGGAGTTGATATAGCATACGTCACACTGCATGTGGGACTTGGAACATTCAGACCCGTAAAAGTTGATGATGTCACTGAACATCATATGCATTCAGAGTACTACATAGTTGACCAGGACGCGGCAGATAAGATCAACAGGGCTAAAGCCAGCGGAAACAGAGTTATCTGTGTCGGGACGACAAGCTGCAGGACGATAGAGAG
>CADAPR010000230.1:0-1065 GCA_902789785.1 uncultured Lachnospiraceae bacterium | reverse complement strand
TGAATGCCTATAAAGAGGCTGTTAAGGAACGATACAGATTTTTCTCATTCGGCGATGCTATGTTCATCACGGATGATGATCTGGCATAACTATTTTATGTTGACTTTGTTCGATGCCATTATGTATTATTATAGTAGGTAGTTTTTGGACCTTACTAGGAGAAGGATAGGGTATTATGGAAAAGAGACGTCACAGCAGAACAGAACTCAAATCTAAGCTTGTCATAAAGCAGCTCGACGGCACCTCTCATAAAGAGGTTTCCATTGAGGTTTGTGATATATCCAAGGCAGGTGTTGGCTTTAATTGTACAGAGCCGCTTTCTATAAGTGGCATATATGAAGGCTTTCTTACAATATGGACAAAAGAAGTCATACACGCATTTCTTGAGATAGTCAGAATAGAGATGCATGAAGATTATTTTGAATACGGCGCCATCTTTGTCGGCATGCCCGAGATGGATTCCAAGCGTATTGAGATTTATCAGCAGGTTGAAAGGCTGACAAAGGAATAATCTGACAACATGAAATGCATACTTTTGGCCGGCGGTCGGGGAGACCGCATGTGGCCTCTATCAAGAAAGAATTATCCCAAACAGTTTATTAAGATCAAAAACAACCATTCCATATTTCAGGAGACAATAGCCAGAAATATGGCTTTTTGTGATGAGTTCATCATCATAACAAATCATGATTTTCAATCTATCATCGAAGATCAGATGAAAGCGTTTAAAGGTCTTACCTACAGATGTATTTTCGAACAGACCGGACATGGCACTGCACCTGCAGTTGTTCTTTCAAGCCTTCATCTGCCTCAGTCAGAGATGATCTTTGTGGTCGCGTCAGACCAGCTTATATCAGGTACAGGATATAAAAACAGCATATTAGAAGCTAAGAAGCTTGCATCTAAAGGAAACATAGTTGCATTTGGCATGGATATAGATAATCCGGATACAAGATATGAATATATCCAGTTTGACGGAGATGATATCGTTGATTTTATTTCAGCTCCGAGTGATCTTGAGGCTATGTCATTTAAGAGTGCAGGCAACTACTACATAAATGCGGG
>CADAPR010000229.1 GCA_902789785.1 uncultured Lachnospiraceae bacterium | reverse complement strand
CGCTTCCTTTTGACGCTCCGTCAATCCCGATTTTTTGATATCCCATTTCCTTAAGATATGCTATAGCCTTTTCAACAAATTCAACCGGCACACTGACTAACTGTTTAGGAGTCTGTTTTGTCCGAAACAGAGCAAGCGCCATTGCCGCTATTCCTTGCTGTGATAGAATTTCGCTTCGTTTTTTGCCATGCTCATCCCGCCGTTTGATCCTGACATGACAATGACGATCTTGTCCTTTCTCCCGTTTCCGGGAAACAGTATTCCTTCGAATCCCTCTTTTTCAACACTTGTATGTATCATCATTTCTGTCCCCCTGATGTATTTCTCTAGTTTAAAATATCAAAGCTTTCCGTCTTTAAGTCACAGTAATACCTGCCCTTTATGGCAGTGAATTTCAAAACACAGTAATCCGGATCGGTCACTCCTTTTTTATAAAACATTGTATCACCTTTTTTCCAGATCATGTTCTTTGATCCCTGATCAGTTAATACTTCCATCTTTCCCGTGAGCATCACGCCTTCATATTTAACTAAACCTTTATGATAAAAATATATGCATGCTTTTGATTCGTTAATAAACTGCTTTACTCTCATCGAAGATGTATTCGTAGAAAAATAGAATTCCTTTAATCCGGATCTTTTTCTCGGTCTTAGCATTGCTTTGGTATTCGGAAATCCTTCCTCGTCTATCGAGCTTATAAAAGCAACACTCTGTTTATCGATGAATCTTTCTATCATTTCTAATTCCATAGATATCCCCATTGATTTAAAGCTTTTATCTATTCCGGTTTCTCCACTCCGCACTCCATACAGTATCTTCTGTTATTCTTCGTTCCGCAGTTTGGACAGAACCAGGTTTCTGTGTCTAACGATGAATAGTTCTGACTCCATGCCGTACTTAAGACATTTTCAATTTCATAGAACGCTTCAAGGCCATTATCCGGCATATCATCAGATGTAACCCTTATAAGCTCTCCTGAGCTCATAAATCTGACAACATATCTTTTTCCGTTCAGTCCTCTTCCGTCTTTCCACTTAAGCATCTTGTTTCGTTTTACAATATCCATGCACTCGTCAAGCACAGATGGATCAACGATGCAGAAAACCATCTTCTCTTCTTCATCCTCCATCTTGCTGTAACATGCCAGTACCAGCTTGCTATCGGTATACTTATACAGGCAATACTCATCATATCCGTCACCGCCGACAGTTGCTACAGTTGCCTCGTAATAATCAAACAAAAGATTCTCATTTTTAATACACTCCTCAGGTGAAGCCAGATTATTATCATCAGGTTTTTCTATATCAGGAATATATTCCATGGAGTTTCTTGATCTTACACTGAGCTTGACATCATGTGCCGGCATCGTAAAAGTAAAGATGTATCCATGATCATTGTCATAATCCTGCTTAAGCTTTACATCGTCACTGTCTGTATAAAAACTGTAATCCGTATCTGTCGCGATCATATCATAGATGACTGTTACTTCTTCACCCTCTGCATATGATGTTTTTTCGGATTTAAATCCATATCCGTCAAAATCAATGTTGTACCTGATCTTACCGCATCCAAACAAACTAAGCATAAGCAATACCCCTGTTATCAATCCAAATATCTGTTTTTTCATATATCCCAAACCACCCATATATCTAGTTCTTCGTTTCAAAATTTCATATCGATCAACACACAAATCAATTCTATCATATTTGACCATCAAAAAAACAGAAGGTTGTTTCACCTTCTGTTTTATAGACTCAGTCATTAAATACATATCTCATCTGATACCAGACGGTATTGCCATGTACAGATGAGGATATCCCCTCGTTGATATAACCAAGCTTTTCATAAAAGGGGATTAGTTTCTCCTTGCATGTAAGTACGACACCCTTTCTTTTCTGAACTTTTGCTTCTTTGATCACGTGATTTATAAGAGTTGAGGCATACCCGTGATTCCTGTACTTTTGAAGTGTATTTATACCAAATATCATCTGCCAGTCGCCTGATTCATCATGCATATTGGGAGAGTCGTACATTTCATCTTTAAGGTCTCTTTCATTTGTAACAAAACCGTCAATAAAAGATATGAGAAGATCATCCTCAAATAAAAGCCAGAAATGTTCAGGATAGTATAGCAGTCTCCCTTTGAAGGCTTCCCTGCTTGCAGCTTCATTTGCA
>CADAPR010000228.1 GCA_902789785.1 uncultured Lachnospiraceae bacterium | reverse complement strand
AGAATAAAACTGGTACCGTTTAGACTTGAAATAGACGGTGTTCCGCTCAGAGATACTTCGGATCTAAACACAAAGAGCCTTCTTGAGAAGATCGTGGATTCAAAGGCATTCATAAACAGCGCCTGTCCTTCTCCGGATGTTATTTATAACTGTATCGCTGAGGGTAATGAAAAGCGCATATATATCATTACAAGCGCTTCAAAGCTAAGCGGTTGCTATATATCTGCAATGATAGCCAAAAAGCTGTATGAGGACGCTCGTGGCGATAAAGAGATATTCGTGATAGATTCAAAGAGCATATCCGGTGCCGAGAGCCGTTTAGCGCTTCTTGCAATGGAACTTGAAGAACAGGGCATGGAAGCCGAGGAGATAAAGAAGAATCTTACAAGCTGCAGAGACCGTATGCGTACAGTCATCATAATGAGTGATCTTGAGGCGGTATATAAGAATATAAAGCTTGATAAGATAAAGGATATAATAAGCAAGGCAGGAAGAGTAAAGCCTGTTCTTGTCGGCAGTGAAGACGTGATAAGAGAAGAGGATTCAAAACTTTGCTTAAAGGAAAGCTTCTCACAGCTTGTGGACAATTTGGTAAATACTCTTAAGGATGCATCGGAACAGACAAGAGTGTTCATAACACACTGCAATAATCTTATAGAAGCTGAGAAACTCCGTGACATGATCATGGAAAAGACTGGTCTTAAGAACATATTTATCATGAGCGCATCCGGATTTAACAGCCTTTTGGCAGACAACGGAGGCTTGATCGTATCGTTCGACTGATATGACATAGATCATGTAAGAATATTGAAAAATAAAGCAAAAAGCAAGAGCAAGTGAAGTCACCATCGCTTGCTCTTTTTAAATCATGATTTTATTTTGCTTAAATCCGTCTGCTGAATGATCTTTCAGAAGAACATGAAATCTATCGGACCGAATATCGCAACTGCAACAAGGATCAGCTGCAGTAAAAGTATCGCAGGCATACCGAAAAGGAAATACCAGTGCCTGGTCTTGTGATGGAATAAATGCATCCCGATGATAGATCCGATAGAGCCGCCTATTATGGCAATCATAAACAGAGTAGCCTCGGGAACCCTGAAAGCTCTCTTTCTGGCTCTCTGCTTATCTATGCCCATGATGAAAAATCCGATCAGATTTATACCGATAAGATATGCGATTAATATCAGCTGTGCTCTCATCCTGATCCTTATTTGTTCTTTTCAACTTCCTGCATCTTCATAGCACGAACCTTGCATGAGAGACCAAACAGATTGATGAATCCCTCTGCATCATGGTGGTCATACAGATCACCGGTTGTGAATGAAGCGATCTTCTCATTGTAGAGTGAGTACGGAGAAGTTGTGCCGGCCTTGATGATGTTGCCCTTGTAGAGCTTAAGCTTAACTTCACCTGTTACATATTCCTGTGTAGACTTGATGAATGCCTTTACAGCATCGCAAAGAGGTGTGAACCACTTTCCTTCGTATACGATCTGAGCAAGCTTTGCACCCATGTCAGCCTTAACTGCATATGTGTCACGGTCAAGGATGAGCTCTTCAAGCTGCTGATGTGCTTCATAAAGGATGGTTCCGCCGGGTGTTTCGTATACGCCACGGCTCTTCATTCCGACTACACGGTTTTCTACTATATCAATGATTCCGATTCCGTGCTTGCCGCCAAGCCTGTTAAGCTCTTTGATAACTTCGGAAACCTTCATCTTCTTTCCGTTTACAGATGTAGGAATACCTTTTTCAAATGTAAGTGTTACATATTCGCCTTCATCGGGAGCCTTCTCGGGAGTAACGCCGAGAACAAGAAGGTGATCATAGTTGGGCTCGTTTGCGGGATCTTCGAGTTCAAGACCTTCATGGCTGATATGCCATAAGTTACGGTCACGGCTGTAGCTGTTGTCAGCTGAGAAAGGAAGATGTATTCCATGCTGATGACAGTACTCGATCTCTTCTTCACGTGAAGAAAGCTTCCACTTGTCATCACGCCAAACTGCTATGATCTTAAGTTCAGGTGCAAGTGCCTTGATTCCGAGTTCGAAACGGATCTGGTCATTTCCCTTACCTGTAGCACCGTGGCAGATCGTTGTAGCGCCTTCCTTCTTTGCTATCTCAACAAGACGCTTTGCGATAACGGGACGAGCCATTGATGTTCCTAAAAGATATTTGTTCTCGTAAAC
>CADAPR010000227.1 GCA_902789785.1 uncultured Lachnospiraceae bacterium | reverse complement strand
CGCGTTCTCAGGATCCAGAAATTATCAGGCTGTTCATTTATCTCGTATTCAATACTTAAAAAGTGTCTCAGCACGGTATCATATTCCTGCTTTGTAAGTGAATAGTACACAATATCCCTGCCGGTCGAGAAGAGTTCAACAAAATAAAGTGCATCCTGATATATCATCTGATTTGAAAAGCAGTCTTCGAACTGTATGTCACCGTTTACAAGCTGTTCCACCTTTTGTCGGTCGAGAGGTTCAGTATCTTTTAAGGAGGTCAGAAATTTATCGTATCTGTGAGAGTTGATCGCTTCGATAGTGAATTCTTCACGGATTATCGTCGGTCTGAAAAAGAGCGTCCTGCATTTGACATTCTCTTCGGATATGATATTAAAATCCGACTTTTCGTTTATCAGGATAGCAGCTGGTGTTGATATCGCCAGATATTTCCCGTTATCCTCTACAACGAATGATCCGGAGTTGATCAATATGATCTTATAGCATGTCTTGTCGTTGAGATGTTTTGAAAAACCTTCTGACTGTTCATAGAATACATCTATAGAACAGTTCATTCCTTTTCTTTTGCTTTTAGTTACCAGTTCCATTTTTTCGCTTCATTTCCTTTGATCCGTTTTTATGAGAAACTTTGCTGATGATAGCATGGATATATTAACAATTTACCTGTGTACATCAAAACAGTATAAAACGATCTTTTGACTCACAAGGCAGTGCTTTACTTACATTATTATATCAATTCTTAATTGCTAGTGATATATGTAGTGTGAAATTTGTGATCGGGTGATCTGATCGATGAGATGGTAATGAAAAGGTGAGCTGACAGGATTGATGACATGTATTTAGAAACTATATAGTTATGAAAGAAACATACAGACAATCAGCGCTATATTACGGTATAATCAGATCATAGAATTTTATAAATGCTCTAAATGATCGGTTAAGATATATCAGTTTAATAAAGAAAATGGTTGACTGTACAAAAAGATGAGACAGGAGTTGAATAGATATGAAAACAAGCACGAAGCTAATTATTGCAGGGATGACTATCGGAGTCGTAGTTGCCGGTGTTCTGATAGGAAAGCGCTTTATAGATGCAGATAAAGAAAATCACACAGTTCAGATCATTGGTGGTGCGGATGGACCGACTTCTGTGTTCCTGGCGGGAAAGGTTTCGGATAATAGCAAGCAAGCAAAGTACGTCTCCATTAATATGGAAGAAGCAAAGGAAGCATTTGAGACGCCTGGCAATTACATCATCTTGGATGTGCGCAGAGCAGATGAATTTGCTGAAGGGCATATCCCAGGCGCGATCAATGTGGCAAACGAAGATATCGGGGCAGATCAGCCCGCACAGCTATCTGATCTTGATCAGGTAATCTATGTATACTGCAGAAGCGGACGAAGGAGTAAAGAGGCATCCGCAAAACTTGCTGCACTTGGCTATACGAATATATATGAGTTTGGCGGTATCCAGGACTGGGATGGAGAGATAGAGAAGTGACGATCTATGAATATGAAGATAATAGAAACTAACGGGATTACATATATTGAGCCTGTATACGGAGCCACAAGCGAGTGGTATTTTGGCATGGATTATGAACACGGCAATCTTTATGAGGCAGAAGAGCTTTTTAACGAGGGTAATAACGTAAAAGGAAGAAAGCTTTGCCTTGTCCACTATCCGGATGGAGAGGTTTTCTTTCCGGTTGTGAAAACAGAAGGGCATTACAGTGAAAAACCGGTATTCTTTGATGGCGGTATTTATATGCTCGATGTGGATTTTTCGAATGGATCGATCAGGATAGTAAGGTTTGACTGCAATGATCATCAGGTAAGTATTCATACACAGCTTCCACTCACGGCGGTGAAGGATTGCTACAATCTGCAACTGCATATCAGACCGCTTACACTCTCGAGACAGCGCGGTAGTGAATTTGAGATCGTTTGGCCGCAGAAGAGAAGCCTTTCAATAGAAGATCATGATTCCTTCTTTCTACGGGATGGCGATAGGCTGTTCTTTAACAGATGGTTTGAAGAAGGTGAAGGCGCGGATTATAAGTGAGATTCTTTCCGGTGATGTGATGCAGATGCCAAATGGAGAAATGTGGCATTTGAAATAGGGATGATAGAAATTTCAGAATTGGTATTTAATAAGGACAGGAAAAATGATAATTGAGACAGAGAGACTGATCCTTCGTCCCTTTAAGGAGGGTGATGAAGAGGATGTATTTGAATACTTGAAAGAACCGGCTGTGAACTGTTTTATTGACATGAAGCTGAATTCCATTAAAGAAGCAAGAAAAGAAGTATTAAAGAGATCATCGGAAACGGAGTATTATTTTGCCATAGTGCTTAAAGATTGCGGAAAAGTGATCGGAGAGATAAACGCATATCCGGAGCCGGCAGATGAACATGGCGCTGATTCGCAAATGGATACTTTCAGTCCTTGCTGGATGTTAAATAAGGATTATCACAAAAAAGGGTATGCGTATGAGGCGGCGAAAGCATTCTTTGATTATCTTTTTATGGATAAGGGAGCCAGGCGTATCTATGCCTATACTGAAGATGACAATATTGCCAGTCAGCATCTTTGTGAGAAACTTGGAATGAGGCAGGAGGGACTTTTCAGGGAGTTTATCAGTTTTGTTAAAAATCCTGATGGAACGCCGAATTATGAAAACACCTATCAGTATGCCGTGTTGAGGAAAGAATGGGATAAATGCCGATTAAGTTAAATGATCTAATGCATAAATCGGGATTTGTTGGAGAGAGTGTGATGATTAGACTAAGACCATATAAGCCTTCTGATGCAAAAAGTATCGTATCGTGGTGTAAGGATGAGAAGACATTCCTGCAA
>CADAPR010000226.1 GCA_902789785.1 uncultured Lachnospiraceae bacterium | reverse complement strand
TGATTTTTTGCACGAAATGCAGAAATTCGAGCACGAAATGCAGACCACGTAAAAAAATAAAGGGGATTTTTGTACATTATCAACAACCAAGGGCAGTTACCCATCCATTCTCCCATTCTTTGACCTGCAGACCTGCCATAAAATGCATGTAAAAAATATGAAAATAAGATATTAAAAATATTTTTTGAACCGAATTTTGATGGTAATGTTGTAGCATGAGAAGAAAGAGACCTTAACGGCTAAAGTGCCTGCGAGGTCTCTTTTCTAATTTGATCAAAAAGGAGGTTGGGATGTGGATGAACAGATAATGAGATTCAGAAAAGAGCATGACTGCAGATACTGTCTTTATTATATGAAGATTTGCAAAGCGGTAATGTACTGTGTATTTGATTATCTTCCGCTCGATTCACTGGAGGAAGATGTTGTTTTGTTTATATTAAGATAGGAGAGAACTATGGAACAGGAAGTAAACATTAAGACTGTATGTATCGCGACAAGGTCAGCCGAAAAGGCCGCAAGTGTATTTAAAAGTGCACTCAGGGACTATATAGGGATACAGAAAAGACTTATCGGCAAAAATCATACAGATGATAAAAAGACGCATACATCAAGGATAGTCAAGGTAAAGGATCTGAGAAAAGACGGATCCATGATAGAACTTGTCGATATGTCTGATGAGGAGTTAAAGAATTTCAGAAGATTTGCCAGAAGATACGGAGTATCGTATGCAATGGAAAAGAACAAGGATACCGATCCGCCTACATATCTCATATTTTTGAAGGCAAATGACAGAAAACTGATAAACAGGGCGGTAGATGAATATGTATCAGACAATGAATCAAAGACAATATCATACGGGGGTCTTAAGCAGAAGCTTCTTACTGCAAAGGATATGATGAACAGTCATCCTAAAAAGGTAAGAAAGAAGGAACATGTCAGATAACGGACAAGAAATGAAAAATGTATGAAAAAAACATTTAAAAAGAATGGAATGATAAAAAAACACATGCTAAGATCGTATCATCAAAACAGTATGCAGTGATAACAGCCGGCACAAACCGGCTGTTTTTATTTTGAAAGGAGGGAGAATGGCAAATAAAAACAGGGACGGGCCTGTAAAGACAAAAACGGATAGCATTGCATTTATTAAGAAGAGAATAAAAAAGGCTGGGGGATATATCCTGAAGGATAAGAAACAGCTAATGATCTATCTTATGTCTGCATATATCGGAAACAAGCTTTCCTATATATATGAAAACAGTCAGGCTGACAATTCTATAAAAAAGATCATGGAAACATGCAATTCACTAAATGAGATATTTGCATATCCTTTAATAAGCCTAAAAGCAGGAAACATCATCTTTGGCATTATGACAGCACTTAGCCTAAGACTTTTGCTGTATATAAAAATGCAGGATAAAAAGAATTTCAGAAAGGGAGAGGAATACGGATCGGCGAGCTTTGGAACTCATAAGGATATAGAGCCTTTCATAGACAGCGATCCGTACAACAACATAATCCTTTCACAAACCGAGAGTCTTTCGATGAATACGAGGATGAAGGATCCAAGCGCCAACAGAAACAAAAACGTTCTCATTGTCGGCGGAAGCGGATCTGGAAAGACAAGAGGGCATGTAAAGCCCAATCTTATGCAGACTTTCGGTTCATATATAGTGACTGATCCTAAGGGAAGCGTAATTACAGAAACCGGAACACTCCTAAAAAAAGCAGGATATAAGATAGCGGTATTAAATACGATAAACTTCAAGCGATCGATGCACTATAATCCTTTTGCATATATTAAGACAGAGACGGATATCATGAAGGTAGTCGATGCGTTTGTTGCAGGAACGACTACAGGCAAACAGCAGGGAGAGCAGTTCTGGGTGGATGCCGAGAAGCTTTTATACAATGCTCTGATCGGATATATCATGAAGGTCGGTCTTAAAGAGGAGAAGAACTTTGCCTCCCTGCTAGATATGATCAATGCCATGGAGATAAGAGAAGAGGATGATTCGTTTAAAAATGCTGTAGATTTTATGTTTGAGGAACTTGAAGAGGAAGATCCGGATTGCTATGCGCTGCTTCAGTACAAGAAGTTTAAACAAGCAGCGGGTGATGTATGCTGAAAGGGACTTTTAATTAACTAAAAATGTTGAAAGCCTCTTTGAGCATATATTGATAAATGCTCAAAATGTGCAGGAAA
>CADAPR010000225.1 GCA_902789785.1 uncultured Lachnospiraceae bacterium | reverse complement strand
AGCACTTTGTCTGTCCCAAATCATATGCTGGAGTGTTATCACTATTGCCACTATAGTTTTTTCATGCTCGGGCTGATAGATATCGATGCAGTACTTGTCATGTATGGAAACCATCTTCTGTCCCACAAGCGCCACGATCTTTTCACTTCTGTCATATATGACAAAGTTAAGAGCCAAAATGTTTCCTGTAATCCTCCATCCCGGTCCATCGATGTCTATCACGTCTTCTATGAGATGGAACAGTTCATTTGACAGCTCAAAATATGAGCCGTCATCCATGTTCACGAAATGTCTCTGATGAAAAGAAAAAAGCTTTCTTTCCATATGTGCAACATGTCTTTCCTGTGCATCCCATATATCAGTCTTGTCAAGGATGGAAGGAAACTTGCTTCCTGCCCTGTAAAGGATATTTCCGTCATCATCAAAGACATCGATATGCTTATGAACTGTAAAGAGCTCTCTTTTGGTATAGAGACTCTTTGCAGGCTCTCCAAAGGTCTCTGTGTTTATCACATTTGGCTTTTGACCCGCTTCATGAAATCTGTGGATCTTTGAAAATGTTCCCATTAATCCCTCCGTCTGTAAACGATTAGATCAGTATCCTCTTTTTTTGTCTATCATATGTTTGAGCGGCTTGTTTTGAGCATAATTTATAAGATCAATTTGTCTTTGCTTAAGTTCGCTGTTAATGATGAGTACCTTCATCTTCTTCTCCTTTTTAGCGGATATATGTCATATGCTGTTTTTGAAAGTATATCATATCTTTACACACTCGTGGAAACGCTGACCGGTATGAGTATGTTCGCAATAAAAAAATATAATGCAAAAACCAAAAGATATTTCCCAATCCTGTTTATTATTTTATCAGGAAATATTATAATATTTACAAGGGGAAGAAAGGACTTTCTGTTGAATAAGACTGTGGAACATTTCTACAATGAGATAAAGAACGATGATTTTATTTCAAGTCATGAATTCACTATGCATCGCTTTGATGACAGTGGATTTTTTGCCTATGCTTCCACTCTGTCATTAAATACAGGCAGACTCATCACGGTCGCATTCATTGTCCATGACAAAACACCTGAGCTTTCGGAACTGACAATACAGCTTCACAACATGACTACTGCCGAACAGATCAAAGTCGTAGGCAACAAGATCGCAATGAACATGAAGGCAAACTTCAATGTCTTTTTGGACAGTGCGAACAAATGCATCACCATGGTCTCATACTTTGATATAAATGATGTGACAGGCATACTCAACATGATGAGGACATTGCTGTATGAGTTTAAGAACGTCACTGTCCTTACTTACGATTCGCTCTGATCTGCTGGCGGCTTCCACGGCTTTGGAGATAAAAGCGTTGTCTTTTCAATACCAGGAAGCACATCATATATTGAGCATCCCATCTTTTTTTCGAAATACTCCTTTATGTTAAAAGCCACATCCCATCCCCTGATGTAGTTTTCCATTATCCCGTATCTTCTTGTTACATCGACAAATCTCTTTTCAAGGATCACAAAGCCATAATCGACGGCTAAAGCATCGCAAAGCTGTATAAGTCTGTCGTAATCATCGGCCACGCAGTTTCTTATGTATGCACTTATGCTCTTTAAAGGCTCATCCTTTTCTTCCCTGTCAAATTCCTTATCCATTAAAAGATATGAATGAGTCATGCATATCCTTGCCGCCTCATCCCATCCTTTTGGGGTGCAGTAAACGTATCCTTCATATACGTGGGTTGGTATGTCAACGATGCCCACTCTTCGGCCGATGTCATGCAAAAGCCCGACTATATAGGCCTTGTCAGGATCCATCGTATCGATCTTATCGGCGATGTTTCTTGCAGCGATCCCGACATTTTTTGAATGATCCACCCATGGACCGGGATTTAATTCATATGCGATATCAAGTTCCTTTAAAGCTTCGTATGCACTCGGCAGCATAATCTTCTCCTAATACTCTCACATACTAAGAAGTATCATCACAGCAATGACAGCGATGGGACCTATTCCCTGAATGAGTCCCCATACGGTAAACACTCTGGCACAGATAATAAGTATGCGTGATACTTCCTTATCTTTTCTTTTTTTCACATGTCTTATGATATTAAGGATTATACCTATCAGCAGAAACAGCCATCCGATGATATTAAGGATTATACCTATCAGCAGAAACAGCCATCCGATAAGGATGAAGCCAACAAAGAGTGAAGCAAAGACCATTGACATGAAAGCCATTATTATCTCCTCCCCGAATACTCATATGATCATTATATATCATAATTGACTTTGCTGTCTTCCCTGTTGCGAAATGTCAAAGACTTTTTAGTACCACAATTTACTATAAAAAATGAGACTGGCAATTTACCAGTCTCATCGATCTTAGATTTTATCTTTCTTTACTTTATCTCTTGCAATGTAACACCCAGATCTCTATATATCTCATATACTCTCATGAATCCCGCAAAGCCTCTGTTGTTATCTTCTTTCTTTAATACTTCCATGGCATCTTTATAAGCATTGGTATTCTTACCTATAATGGGAATATACAGATTGTACTTTTTGTTTTTATATATAAACGAACAATTTTTAGCTCTATTTCCTGTCTCTGCCAATATCTTCATGATTTCAGGTGTAAGGCAGATGTTTCTTCCAAAGTCTATCGTTATCACACCTGCTTTAGAAGTACCCATAAGAACATATCAGTCTTGTGAGCATTGCGGGTGTTATTCCCTGATATAATGCATTATCTGTGTAGTTGCTATCAGTATCATTATTTTCAGTGTTGTTTGTATCATCACTCTGAACTGATGTTTTTGTATCTGACGTAATCCCTTTTCCTCCCATAAATGATAAGAAACGAGTGATCTTTATATTTGAAATTATCTTACCCCGAATGGTTTTTTATGCCGATTATTGCACGAAATGCAGAAATTCGAGCACGAAATGCAGACCATGTAAAAAAACGGGAGTACTTTTTGTGCATTATCAACAACAAAGGCGCCGGATGCCTCGAATGTAAAGCGAGCTTCCCGTTTGAAAAATGAATTTCCCGCTTTGTAAATCTCTTTCTAGTTTTGTAACATAAAATCATCTTTTATAAACGACT
>CADAPR010000224.1:2286-3541 GCA_902789785.1 uncultured Lachnospiraceae bacterium | reverse complement strand
TATAACAAAGCTGATTCTATTGTATTTCAGACGGACATGGCAAAGAAATGCTTCCCTGATAAGATACAAAGCAAGGGATGTATCATAATGAATCCTATCAGGGGTGATATATCTTCAAAAGAAGATTATTCAAAAAGAAGAAAAGTAGTAATGACTGCAGGAAGACTTACCGAGCAGAAGAATCATCGTCTTTTGATTGATGCATTTATGAAGGCTCATGCTTCGCATCCTGATTATATTCTGGAAATATATGGTGAGGGAGATTGCAGGGATAAACTTTTAGATTATATTGATGAAAAGGATGCTAAAGGATTCATATCACTTAAGGGATTTAGCAAAGATCTTGTTTCAGTTATGAATGATACCCGTATATATGTATCCAGTTCCGACTGGGAAGGTATATCAAATTCACTTGCAGAGGCCATGGCAAGCGGTATGGCAGTTATAGCAACAGACTGTCCAATGGGTGGCAGTGCAATGCTCATAAATAAATATGATAACGGTTTTTTGACAAAGGTTGGGGACTGTGATGAACTGGCAGATACTCTTGACGGAATAATGAGTGATGATGAGGTTGGAAAGAAGATTTCCAGGAAAGCAGCATTATTGAACGATGGGCTGTCAGTTGAAAGCATCGCCAAGCGATGGGAGGCATTGTTTGTCTGATGAAGAAGATCCTTATCATAAGAACATATCCTTCCATACTTGATCCTGAAGGTTACAACATACAGGAGATCGGTCTTGCTAAAGCACTTGTAAGAGCTGGATTTGTATGTGATGTTGTGCTGTATAATGGCTGTAATCCCAATGAAATAAGAGAGATACCGGTTAGCGGTACCAAGTCTGGTGTTGTTAAGGTATACATGAGACATGGATTCGGTATACTTAAGAATGGATTCTTTCCGGGACTTAAAAGTCTTGTCAAGGATTATGACATATTGCAGGTACATGAGTATGACCAGATAACATCATGGAAGTATTATGCATGTTATAAGGATAAGCCTGTAATCATATATCACGGTCCTTATTATGATGATTTTAATAAAGGTTACAATTTAAAATGCAAGATATTTGATAAGACTTTCTTAAAGATAAAAAGCGGAAAGTCTGTGCTCTGTTTTACAAAGTCCAAAGCTGCTGCTTCTTTTCTTAAAGGAAAAGGATTTGAAAATACAGTTGCGATAGGTGTCGGCCTTGATACAGAGAATTTTAAGGATAGCACTACAGTTATTGATCCGGATGATAAGTTTGAACT
>CADAPR010000224.1:0-2220 GCA_902789785.1 uncultured Lachnospiraceae bacterium | reverse complement strand
GGAGAAATCCATATCTTCTTCTTGATATACTGGATAAGCTTTCAGAGAAGTATGATGATATTCATATGACGATAATAGGAAGCGGCCAAAAGGAATATCTGAGTGAATGGAAGCAGAAAGCTGATCATTTCATAGATAAAGGAACACTGACATATTTCGAGAAGATGAGCCAGTCTGAGCTTAGGGCATATTATAAAAGATCTCATCTTATGGTATTTCCTTCTAATTACGAGATATTCGGTATGGTATTGCTGGAAGCCATGTACTTTGATCTGCCTGTCATATCTTCAGATAATGGCGGTTCTGACACACTGATAACTGATGGAGTTGACGGTGTGATCGTAGATGGCTTTGATGTTAATAACTGGGTAAGTGCAATATCAAAACTTCGTGATGATAACAAGAAATACAATACGATTAAGAATAATCTGACATTAAAAGATCACTCTATATACACATGGGATGGTATAGCAAAAAAGTATATTGATGTGATTAAGAATAAATTTGACTGACATGGATAAAAAAGCTTATTTTCAAAAACTTAAGACTTCAGCCTCAGTAATGGGCCTTGCCGCATTTATGTTATGCATATTTTGCCCTGCGGAGACTTTTTTTGCAAACGCAACAGAGCTTCCATTTGTATATGGCGAGTTTTCGTGGTGGCTGTGGATGTTTGCAATAGTCTTTGTCATTGGCATGTCTTTGATAACGGCATTACTCCCTGAAAGAGTACATGCATTTGTAACAACCTTGGTTTTTGCTCTAAGTGCATGTGCATATATTCAGAACATGTTTCTTAATAAGGGACTTGATCTGATGGGGTTAAATCCTGACGGATACAGCGTGGATTCTTCAAAAGCAGGTATCAATACATTTGTATGGATCGCAATTATAATCATAGCAGTCGTTCTTGGTATGATAAAAGCATACGGAAAGAAGATCACGACATATGGAGCTCTGTTTCTGCTCGCGATACAGGTGATAGCATATGTGAGTCTGATAATACCTGCTGATGAGAACTGCTTTAAATATCCTTTGGCTGAGTATCATCTTTCCGGCGAAGATCAATACGATCTTTCAAAAGATGGAAATATCGTATTATTTGTTGTTGACTCGTTAAGCAACAGGGATCTTAAGAATGCTTTAGATGTAAATCCCGATGCTTTAAATGAATTAAATGACTTTGTTTATTATACAAACATGGACTGCTGTTATTGCGGCACATACCCTTCACTCACACATATGCTCACACATAATTACGTGGATATGAACGTGGGGGTAAATGACTGGACAAGGGCGGCATGGACAGATACAGATTGTGAATCATTCTATTCGGAGATGAAGTCTGCAGGCTACAAGTGCCTTTTATATACACCTGATCTGCATATCATTTGCGGAAATAATGCACCTGAAGAACTGCTTAATGGCAAATGGGACAATTTTACCGATGCCCCGCTGGAGAGGGAAGTAGCTAACAGCAAGATCGTAAAGGTCATGGTAAAGATGGCTGCATACAGGATGCTTCCGGAAGTGATGAAGAACTTAGCTTATGTTGATCTTGGCGAATATTCTGATGCTGTAAGGATAATTGAAGATCCTGTGATGCATGAAAACTATGATTTTTGCGATAAATTAGAACAAAATGGATTGACTACTCATAATGGCGACAAGACCTTTGTGGTACAGCATCTCATGGGAACACATTTATTCAAGAATGATGAGTTTGGAAAGTTCAAGGAAGGTGCATCCTATGAGGAGACGACCCTTGGCTGTCTGTATATCGTAAGCGAATATATAAGACAGATGAAAGAAACAGGAGTCTATGATAACTCTACCGTGATCATCACTGCTGATCATGGATGGGAATACGGTCAGCAACCAGTGTTTTTTATAAAAGAGGCAGGTGCAGCGTCTGATAGTATAGAAGATACTAATGCTCCGGCATCGTTTCATGAATTGCTGCCTACTATAGCAAGGATTGCCGGTGTTAACATGCAAGGACAGACAATATATGATTTTAAGCCTGATGAATTAAGAGAAAGAACTCTCTATATCAGAAATTACATGGAGGAATATCCCGATGTGCCCTACGTTGGAGGAGATAAGGTGGGAACGGCCAACGTATATATGGGATTTACATATACCGGAGATGAAGACGATCTTTTGGAGTATCTTTTTGACAGACCTTCAAAGATCATTCAGATGGTTGATTCATATTTC
>CADAPR010000223.1 GCA_902789785.1 uncultured Lachnospiraceae bacterium | reverse complement strand
GCCAGGTATCTGTCATTTACAGATGCCGCGATTGTTGACTTATTACGGAATATGCCGCTTGCTACTCCCTCATTAAATTTAGGATAAATATAGCAAAGCTGATAGTTTTTGTCAATTAATACTTGACTTTGTCTAATAAAGAATCCCGCGTCGAGTGACATTAGTTTTAGTATCATTCGGCTCAGGATACAAAGTTGGTAAGAATGCAAAATAACCGCCCAAGCGCTCAAACTTAGCGGTTATTTTGTAATCCAATATTGAGAGCTAACCGTTGCTGTACGGGTAGCACCTTTTTCAAGTATTATACTAACACTTCAATTTAAAGAGGTCAACTGATGAAATTCATATCATTCCCAATACTCTTTTAAGAGTATCCTTATAATCATCACAAACTTCAACTTCTATATCCATAAGGCTTTTGTATATCGGCAGACGCTGTTCATACAGTTTCATGACACCGTTTTGCTGCGACAGCGGTCTTCCGTCGGTTGCAAGTTTTTTAGGATCTCTGTTAAGAAATACTATGAAGCCATTCTGAGATAGTGCCATTCTATTATCTTCGCGAAGTACGGCGCCTCCTCCTGTAGCAAGTATAATGCCTCCGGATGCAGCTTCTTCTTTTACAACAATTGATTCCTTTTCTCTGAAATCATCAACTCCGTTTTCATTGATGCACTGTTCGGGAGTGATTCCATATTTTTTGTAGAAAGCTTCATCGGTATCAACAAATTCCCTGTTAAGTTCTTTTGCGATAGCTTTTCCTATTGTACTCTTTCCGCTTCCCGGCATTCCTATAAGGACTATGTTCTGTTTCTGTTTTTTTATGCTCTTTGTTATCTTATCGATCTCCTGTTTGGCTTCATCACTTATAGTATCTTCTATCTTTAAGCTTATATCATTTTTCATCCAGATCTGTTCGGAATACCACCCCTGGGCGACAAGCATGGCAAGACCGCAGCTTGCAGGTATTCCTCTCTTTTTTGCCTCTAATACAAGCCTTGTTTCAAGCGGATTGTATATCACATCCAAAACAGCCTTCGGATCAGAAAAAACATCAAGATCTACAGGCATCCCTTCATTATTCGGATACATTCCCACAGGTGTTGTATTAACTATGATATCAGCATCCGACCATTCACCTTCATTTTCATAGGTTGAATGGATACATTTGCTTCTCCATCCACTATCAGTAGCATTTTCTGTGGCTTTTCTTGATACGATAGTGATCCTCGAAGCATCGCTTTTGTAAGCCACATATGACGCAGTCTTTGATGTGCCGCCGCTTCCTAGTATCACGACCTTTTTGCCCTTCCAGTCTATCCCAATCGTGCTCGCAAGATAGGCAAATCCCAGGCAGTCGGTATTGTATCCGTATATATGACCATCTTTTTTATGCAAAGTATTGACACACCCGATATCGGCCGATATCTCATCGTTTTCGCAAAATGCCATAGCTGTCTCTTTGTAGGGGATCGTCACATTGATACCATCAAAATCAGCTTCAGCCAAAAATCTGTCAACTTTGTCCTTTTCTATCTCAATGAGCTCATAAGAATCATTTCCTATCTGTTCATGCAGTATCTTTGAGAAGCTGTGTCCCAGTTTCTCACCCAAAAGGCCGTATTTCATAATCTCTCCCTGGCATAAATAAAGGTCCCGCTAGCGAGACCTTCATTTATCATATTAAATATTTGTTTATCGATATTACAGAAGCTTCTGCTCCATAGCATCGGGATCAACAGAATACTGGATAGCTGTCTCTCTGTCGATCTTGAATGCATCGTACAGTTCCTTAAGGGAATCATCCATTGTGATCATACCCATCTTACGGTTTGTCTGCATAACTGAGTTAAGCTGATGCGACTTACCTTCACGGATCATGTTCTTACCTTCAAGTGTAGGCATCAGCTGCTGAGAAATAACTGCTTCAAGAACGGCTGCAAACTGTACTCTGATCTGCTGCTGCTGATGAGGCGGGAATACGTCGATTACACGGTCTACGGTACTTGCTGCACCGATTGTATGCAGTGTAGAAAGAACCAGGTGACCTGTTTCAGCTGCTGTTATAGCTGTAGAGATTGTCTCATAGTCACGCATCTCACCGACAAGGATAACATCCGGGTCTTCACGGAGTGCAGCTCTAAGAGCATTTGCATATGTCTCTGTATCAAGTCCGATCTCACGCTGGTTAACGATCGAAAGATCATGTCTGTGCAGATACTCGATAGGATCTTCCAGTGTGATGATGTGGGCATCTCTTCTGTGGTTGATCGTATTGATGATCGAAGCAAGGGTTGTTGACTTACCACTACCAGTAGGTCCTGTAACCAGGATAAGTCCACGCTTTCTGCTCCAAAGGTCGATAACCGAATCCGGAACACCCAGTACTGCCGGAGAAGGTACCTCCGAGTTAACAAGACGCAGCGCCATTGCTGCAGTTCCTCTTTGCTTAAATGCGTTTACACGGAAACGTCCGTGTTCAGGTATTGAATAAGAAAAGTCATGCTCACCATGCTGCTCGTAAGCTCTCTTCTGCCAGTCATTCATGATACAGTCAAGCAATCTCTGTGTATCAGCGGGCATTAAGATCTTGTAGCTTGAGTCAACCGGTATCAGTCTGCCGTTAAGACGCATCTTAGGCGGTAAGCCAACGGTAAGATGAACATCGGATGCACCGGCATCAATGGCTTTTATCAGTATCTCATCAATTTCATTCATAGCAATTACCCCTTACTTTATATTTTCCTTCGCTTTTCTATTCTAGCACGTTTTTTTCAACATAACTACTATATTTTTGTAAATAAATTGTAAATTGAACAAAAAATTAAAAAAAGACTTCGCATGACGGTACGAAGTCTTTTGATTATATATGTATATATACGCGTTTTATCGCTTAAGCCATCTTGTTGACAGCCTTTGACATACGAGAAACTTTTCTTGAAGAAGTATTCTTGTGATATACTCCCTTTGAAGTTGCCATATCGATAGTCTTTGTAGCGTCTGTAAGAGCTGTCTGTGCTGCTGCCTTGTCACCTGACTCGATAGCTGCATATACCTTCTTTACAGAAGTCTTAACGCCTGACTTTATAGCTTTGTTTCTCTCTGCGTTTCTCTCGCTTACAAGTATTCTCTTCTTAGCAGATTTGATATTTGCCACGTCTGTTACCTCCTATAAGAATAATCCGAGTTTTTCCGGTGCTACATCCAGCCGGACACGGACGATTCGATGTAAACACGCTTAATTATGATAAAACAAGCGTCCTGCAATGTCAACAACTTTTTTCATTATCATAGAAGAAAATTTGCAAGAGCCATGTTGCTCACATCTATGCCTTGTGATGTAAGTCTGATATTGTCACCGTTTATCATGATAAGTCCTTCTTTTGACAGCTTTTCGAGCGGTCTTGCGTAAACTTCATATATATCCCGTCCGAATCTTTCCTTGAATTTATTCGCGGATATCCCTCTTATCATCCTTAAACCAAGGAACATGAATTCCTCCATGCGCTCGTTTACTGACAGACTGCGGTATTCTTCTGTGGGTATTTCTAAAGCTTTTGAGCTTGCCTTCATATATGAATACATATCCGATGTATTTGAATATCTAACACCGTCTATTAGACTGGCAGCTCCGATCCCCAGACCTATGTAATCCGTTCCCGTCCAGTAGGATGAGTTATGTCTGCACTCATAGCCGTCAAGACTGTAGTTGGATATCTCGTATCTGTGATATCCGGCTTCATTAAGAAGCCTTTCAGTCATGTAGTACATCTCACGCTCCGTATCCTCATCAGGTTCATCTGGACCGTTATCACCGTACATATCATAAAACGGTGTACCTTCTTCTATGATCAGACTGTAAGATGATATATGCTCAGGCTTTAGCGAGATGACCTTTAAAAGCGTATCCTTGTAGGAGTCAAGGCTCTGGCCTGGTATTGCGCTCATAAGATCTATGTTGATGTTGTCAAAGCCTGCCTGTCTTGCGATCTTAAATGTCTCAAGAAACTGTGCGTAGTCGTGTATCCTGCCAAGGGTTTTTAGTTCTTCATCATTTGCAGACTGAAGGCCGATGCTGAGTCTGTTGATGCCTGCTTTTTTATATCCTTCAAGTTTCTTTTTGGTTGCTGTGCCGGGATTGCACTCGATGGTGATCTCGCTTGTCTTAGAGATATCAAATCT
>CADAPR010000222.1 GCA_902789785.1 uncultured Lachnospiraceae bacterium | reverse complement strand
AAAAAGGCAATCATATCATAACAACAAAGATAGAGCATCACGCCGTTTTGCATACATGTCAGTTTCTGGAAAAACACGGCTATGAAGTAACATATCTTAACGTGGATAAAAACGGCATCGTCGATCTTGACGAGCTTAAAGATGCAATAACAGACAAGACGATCCTTATCTCAGTTATGTTTGCAAACAACGAGATAGGTACCATCGAGCCCATAAAGGAGATAGGACGTATCGCACATGAAAAAGGAGTTTATTTTCATACCGATGCGGTCCAGGCTTTCGGTCATGTACCGATAAACGTTGATGAATTAAACATCGATCTGATGAGTACTAGCGCTCACAAGATAAACGGACCAAAGGGGATAGGATTCTTATATATCCGTTCGGGGATAAAGATATCAAACCTCATCCACGGCGGAGCGCAGGAATATTCAAAGAGAGCGGGAACAACAAACGCCGCATCCATCATCGGATTTGCAAAGGCAGCAGAGCTTGCCGCAAAGAACATGGATGAGACCATAAGATATGAGAGCAGCCTGCGTGACAGACTGATAAAGAGAGTTACAAAGGAGATACCGTATTCGATAGTTAACGGCGATCTTAATAACAGACTTTCAAACAATGCAAACTTCTGCTTCAGATTCATTGAGGGAGAGTCCCTACTCATTCTGCTCGATCAAAGCGGCATATGCGCTTCTAGCGGTTCTGCCTGCACATCGGGAAGTCTTGATCCTTCACATGTACTCTTGGCTATAGGCCTTCCCCATGAGATAGCTCACGGTTCAGTAAGGCTTACGATATCAAATGAAACAACGATCGAGGATATCGATTATGCGGTCGAGACCCTTAAAAGGATAATAGACAGATTAAGGAGCATGTCTCCGCTATATGAGGATTTTGTAAAGAAGAATAAGGAGGCGGCAAGATGAGTCAGGTCACGGAATACAGCAGCAAGGTAATGGATCATTTCTCTAATCCGAGAAATGTGGGAGAGATTGAAGATCCTTCAGGAGTAGGGACTGTCGGAAACGCAAAGTGCGGCGACATCATGAGGATGTATCTCGATATAGATGAGAACCATGTGGTAAGAGATGCAAAGTTTAAGACTTTCGGCTGCGGTGCGGCTATTGCAACAAGCTCCATGGCAACAGAGCTTGTAAAGGGAAAGACTGTTGATGAGGCGCTAAAGGTTACAAACAAGGCTGTCATGGAAGCCCTTGACGGACTTCCGCCGGTAAAGGTGCACTGCTCGCTTCTTGCCGAAGAAGCGATCCATGCGGCACTGTGGGACTATGCCACAAAAAATAACATAACAATTGATGGACTAAAGCCCCCTGTAAATGATATAAATGAAACAGAGGAGTTTTATCAGACTCAAGGCTAAGCACTCAGGAGGAAAAGTATTGAACATCCAGCAGATAAAATATGTACTCGAAGTGGCAGCAAGCTCATCTATGAGAGATGCTGCAACCAGGCTTTTCATATCTCAGCCTGCTCTTTCATCGAGCATAAGGGATCTTGAAGACGAGCTTGGGATACTCTTATTTGAAAGGACAAACAAGGGCATCACGCTCACAGACGAAGGCAGGGAGTTTGTAAACTATGCAAAGAAGGCTGTGGGCCAGTATGAGATACTGGAGGACAGATATCTTTCAAGGGACAGCGACAAGGCTCATTTCAGCGTATCCACACAGCACTACAACTTTGCGATAAAGGCATTTGCGGATGTGATAAAGAAGGACTATCCAGAAAAGTTCAACTTTTCCATCCATGAAACAAAAACAAAGCATGTGCTTGAGGATGTAAGGACTCTAAAGAGCGAAGTAGGCGTCATATCCTTTTCGGGAGCAAACGAGAGCGTCATCAAAAAGCTCTTTAAGGAATACCAGCTTGACTTTACCCCTCTTATGAAGAGAGAGACATACATATACGTATGGGAGGATCATGAGTTTGCAGGAAGGAAGGAGATCTCCCTTGACGAGCTTAAGGATTATCCGTGCGTTACCTTTGACCAGAGCGATGAGGGCAACTTCTATCTTACAGAGGAAGCCATGGCCGACTATGACTTCCAGAAGATGATAAAGTCAGACGATCGAGCTACAACTATGGAGCTTATCGCAGATCTTAAGGGCTATTCTATCGGAAGCGGAATGCTATCTGGCGATGATGTTATCTTAAAGGGCCTCGTATCCATCAAGCTAAAGGAAGAGGATCCTCTTATGATAGGATATATCACCAGACAGGGAAGCAGCATGAGCGAATACGGAAAGGCATATATAGAGGAGCTTTTAAAGTACAAGGAGCTATAAGGATCGTTT
>CADAPR010000221.1 GCA_902789785.1 uncultured Lachnospiraceae bacterium | reverse complement strand
AAATGCAACGGCAGGTGTACCGCATGCCATAGATTCACAAACAGTATATCCGAAAGATTCCTGAAGTGAAGGATTCACAAATACATCAACTGATCTGTAGATATCAGCCAGTTTATTTTCGTCACCTATATATCCAAGGAATACTGCATCATATTCCTTAAGTACTTCTTTTGCTCCATCAGCTTTGCCTATGACTACAAGCTGCTTATCAGTCATATCAAGCTGTTTTATCGCTTTGATTAGATATGAAAAGCCCTTGTCATCATTAGCGGTTCCTGTATCCGCAGCCCCAAAGAGTATAAGTCTCTTATCCAATGACAAGCCAAGTTCTTTACGAATGCTTTCTCTATCACATTCACTGTTAAAGATCCTGTCATCATATGTATTGGGGATATATTCAATCTTCTTGCCTTCAAGGATCGAACTCTTCTTTGCTTCCTCTACTATCCATCTGCTGGGACCGCAGACTGTCATGTCAGCCTTTTTTATGTATTCCTTTTTTCTGCAAAAGCTCTTGGAAGCATATTTTCCAGCCATAGGACAATCCCTGCATTCGCTTGCATAGCCACCGCATCTCCTGTCAACATGACATCCACCGGTAAAAAGCCACATATCGTGCATCCAGAATATAACTTTCTTACCCTTAAGTGTAGTCAGTTCATATATCTGCTTAGGAGATAAAAATGTACTGATCCAGTGAATGAATATAACATCAGCTTCCTTTACCAAAGGATTTGATGTAAGATCAGTTCCCAATATGTCTCTTTTGACATCTCCTTTTTTGCATAAGAGATTTATTGCATTCTTAACCTTTGACACAAGTCCCTGCAAAGAACTATCAAAAGCACATATCGCAGATGAAGCATCATCAGTCTTTGTCCTGACTATGATCTTTGATTCAATACCATGTTCAGTTAGCATCTCATTAAGACGCTTTGCTCCGTTAAATGCTCCTCCCTTATCGATCGTGCATATATGGAGACACTTTTTTCTTTCATTTACCACAGTATATCCTCTGCAAACTATCTATCGACCTGTGAATGTCATAATCATCAAACGAACCGGTTACAGGCATATATTCACACTTACCGTCTATAGCATCGAGCCATGTATCTATATCGCCTTCTATATCTAACATTGCAACTCTATCACTAAGAACAACTTCTTTATTTATCCTGTCAGATATAACACAGGGAAGTCCGATCTTTTGAGCCTCTATCATGACAACCGGGAATCCCTCCCATCTGGAAGGAAGTACAAATACATCCATTGCGCCCATAAGCTGCGGTATATCAGACCTGTTCTCAAGCGATATGACATTCTCACCAAGATTCATTTCTCGGATCTTATCATTTATTTGAGATTTCAGTACACCTTTGCCTACAAGTAAAAGTTTTGCTTTAGGATCCCGTTTGAGGTATTCGCTGAATATCGCTATAAGTAATTCATGATTCTTTTGATTTGTATAGCTTCCGACATGACCTATCACTTTGACATCTTTATCTATGCCGAGCGAAGCTCGTATTAAATCTCTGTCGTAGAGTTTTGCATCGAATCTTGAAAAGTCTATACCGTTATTTACGGTTATGACTCTGTTTGTGTTAAACAGTGCCCTTATCTGTTTATTCATTTCATCATGCAGAGTTATTATGGTAAGGCCAAACTTATCTATGAGACGTTTTGCTTCCTCATACTCGAATCTCTGCTTTTTGTCACCGTTAGGATCAAAATACTTTGCAGGTTCATTATGAAGAGTATATATGAGATTAACGTTTTTTAACACTCTGTCAGGCAAAGCCTTTAAATACCTTCCGAATCTTAAATGAACATGTATGACATCTATCTGCTCATTTATGATAAGGCTTTTAAAACAATTAAACTTATTAAGTCTTCTGTATAATTTTATAAAGGGGTTACTTGTCGGATGTTTTGCATTCTCCTCTCCTAAAAAAAGGACAGGGATACTAGCTTCCTTAAGGACTCGCTCATTGGCAGAACCAAGCGGTTCACTCCATGTAACTATCCTCATATCAACTATTTCTTTATCACAAAGAAGGGCATAATCCTTTACCAAGGTCTCTGCCCCTCCATCTGCCATAGTCGTTATCAGTTGAACTACTTTTACTCTATCAGACATTTATTCAAAATACTCTTTTATGCTTAAAGCCATGAAATCGATCATAGCATCTGTCATACCTGGATAAACTCCCACCCAGAATGTATCTCTCATGATCCTATCGGTATTCTCCAGACTTCCGACTACTCTGTAACCAACCCCTGTCTTTCTCATTTCATCAAAACAAGGATGCTTTATCAGATTTCC
>CADAPR010000220.1 GCA_902789785.1 uncultured Lachnospiraceae bacterium | reverse complement strand
GCTATGGTGCTGTTATAGATTATTATATCAGCATTGCACGCCGAAGCATAGAAATCCTCCATCTGCATGTTCATCGTGGAAAGAGAATTATCGGCTTTGATCAAATCGCTGTTTAAAGCATAGTTTCCTCCCGCCAGATCTATCATCTTACTGATATAGTCTCCGGGCTTTCTTACGTTTATGAGTCCGGATGTAGTCACATAGAAAAACGCTACCGTAACATCCGTATCCGGCGATTCCATAACAGGCTCTATTTTTTCAAGCTGGTCGGCAAAGTATTTATCTGCTGTATCTGTTGCGTCAAATAAAATGCCGTAAAGCTTTATCCATTCAAGCCTTCCGAGCGGATGCTTTTCATAGCTTGACGTCTCGACCATTACAGGTATCCCCAGTTCCTCAAGCTTTTCCTTTACCTCAGGCTCATGATAGATCATGGTGTTTTCGATAGCCAGATCACATCCGCTGCTAAGTATCAGTTCATAATCAGGTGTTCTGTACTTTCCGGCATAAAGGATCTTTCCTTCATGCATAGCATTTTTTGCTTCATCGATGCTCCAGTCTTCTTCCTCTGTTCCCGAAAGGGCAATATTGTCGAGTGCATTACATCTGCATACATAATCCATTACAGAGGATGAGACAAGATAGGTCCTGTCAAGAGGCTGTTTTAAGACAGTCACCGAATCAGGTATGTCATTAGGTATATCCGCATCCTTTGGTACCAGCAGAAAATCACCCGATCCGAAAATGCTTATAAATTTATACGGACCATAGTCATAAACGCCAAAGCCCGTTGCATACTTAAGCTTAAGTTCACCGCTTTTCTCATATCCTGCGATATTTTGGGGAAGACTGTTTTTATATGATCCGACATCTACTGACAGTTCATCACCGTTATCGTCAGATTTTTTATTAAAGTATATAGTATATTCTATCTCATGAGGCTTGCTCATCGCTACGGTATCGCCTATAACCTTAAGAGGTTCATCAAGTGTAGCGATCGGCACTGTAAATGTCGATTCCCCGCCTTCGTTCTCATTGTCATATCTGACATTGTCTACGATCATGTAATCATAGTTTTTGCTGTTCCAGACAAAGGTGGCACTCAATCTGCCATCAATTCTTGTAATGAGTACCGGTGACTTGATAAAAGCCTTTCCCGATCCGCCTTCAAGTGTTATGTCAACCTCAAATGATCCGTCTTCACTCTCTGTAGATGTATCGATCTCTTCTTTTATATTTTGCTTTTCAACAGAAGTAACCCCCTGTGAATTACAGGAGGTTACCGATAAGATGCAGATCAATATAAGCAATAACAAAATGTGCTTTTTGATAACTGTCATTCTGTTCATATTTTTTCCTATTTTTCAGGGCTCTTTACAGATACCTTATGATCGTACCATTTGCCCTTCTTTCCGATAAGTGCAAGATCAAACTCCTTATCAAGATAAGGTACCGGAACATCAAATCCGTTTACGGTCTCAGTCGTGCCGTCACTGTACTTAACCTCGTCTTTTGTAGGCTCAAGCAGTACAGCTCCGCTTTTTTGTGCATCTTCTGCCAGACCGGGATAAAGATTGACTATGCTGTCAGATGCAAGACTTATATGGATCGTCATCTTGCCGTCCTTGACAGTCAGTTCACCCATGTCGTCATAAGCTTCATTGACATGAAACATGGAACTGTCGGTTTTAAATTCTGCACTGTAGGTTCCGTCGCTTAAATCTGCTGTATCACTCAGTTTTTTTTTGCGCCGCTCTCAAGTTCCTTAAGAGCTTCCTGTGTATGCTTTACATACAGCTTCTGGACATCTTCGATCCTTCCGAGACCCTCAATCTGACAGTCAATGGAATCAAACGCATCGGCTGCTGTAAACATGCTCTTCCATGAGTCTTCATCATCACCGGCCATATCGTTGTTTGCATGATCACCTGCAACGACCATAAGCGGACGAAGGACTACCTTCTTGTATCCTGCAGCCTTGACAGCTTCGATCACGTTTTCACATGCTGTCTCCTCAGGCTCGCCCTCAACTGTTCCGATGAATACATTCTTGTATCCGAGCTTGTCCATCTGTGTAGCCATCTGACTGTAGCTTACCTTTGCGGTATGTGCTGTTCCGTGACCCATGAATACAAATGCAGTGCTGTCTTTTTCAGCTGCTTCAAGTGAGTCATATCCTGCTGTCTTTACAGCTGCCGCTACAACAGCCTCAGCAACAGCTTTCTTGTCATCATTTATAACTGTAGCATCACTTCCGACCTCGCCAAGAAGAGGCTCGGCAACTGCAACTGACTCAAACTTGTCAGCATATTTATCAAGCGCTTC
>CADAPR010000219.1 GCA_902789785.1 uncultured Lachnospiraceae bacterium | reverse complement strand
TACTTTGACTGAAGATTCTTAAGTTTTGTATTAAGATCTTTCCAAGCGTTTTGCTTGTAGTCTATTGTTTTCTGTTTTTTCTTTGCATTATCAACTTTAACTTTTCTTGCATCAACAAGCTGCTGGATAATGCTCTCTGTATCCATACCGGACATCATGCCCGTCATTCTCATTGCCATAGCAATACCTCCTTATCTCTTCTCATCAACAAGGATTCCTGCCATCTCCCATACCTTTGCTATCATATCCAGAGTCTTCTCCGGAGGGAGTTCTTTTATTACTTTCTTGGTATCCTTATCCACTATCTTGATAGTTACTCTGTTGGTACCCTCGTGTATTCCGAAAACAGCTTCACTGTTTGTTGAGTTCTTATTGATGTTCTCAACTACCTTCTTAATTGCATCATTTTCAGCCTTGGTATTCTCTCTCTGCTCGTCTTCGTTCTTCTTGTCTTCGCGGGTATCACTTTCGGATGCCTTTGCCACCTCAAATGTCATCGCATCGATTTTCGGGGTAGCCGAATCAGCCGAGTTTACATCCGTGTTCTCAGCTTCTCTCTGTGTTGTTATGGGTTGAACTCTAACCGTTGACTGCATCTGCATCGCTGTCATGGTTCCGATAGGTTCTACTGCCATATGAGTCACCTCCTTGTGCTTTCACAATTACATAATCTTAAAGTCCACTACATGCCGGGTCTACCTAGTAAACCCGGCATATACACTGCTACTCATACATTTCAATTATTATATCGGTCAAAAATATTAATTCTTAACCCCTTAATAAAAATTTATTTCCTAAAGAAATCACTCAGAGCACTCAGGCTGTCTGAACTCATTGCCTGTTCATTTTCCTGCTGGATCTGCAGATATACTTCTTTTCGGTATACCGGCACCTCCTTGGGAGCGGTAATGCCTATCTTTACCTGATCGCCCTTTAGCTCAAGAATAGTTATCTCAATGTTGTTGTTGATGACGATGGCCTCGCCTTTTTTTCTCGATAATGCTAACATATTACGCCTCCTCCTTCATCTTTTCGAGTATATCATATATGGGGAAGCGTACAGGATATTTGTCGGAATCAACTATAACCTGTGCTGCCATACGTGTGTCTGCGTTTATAACAAATGGTGCCTGCAGATTGACTGACATCTGCTTGATATCCTTCGGAACGGTGATTGTAACAAGTACAAGAGTATTCTCGGTCTTTAACTCTCCTATACCCTTTAGAAGTTCATCTTCAACCGTAGGATTATAATCCGCTACAACTGCGAGCGGATCTATAACAGGCATTGCAAAGTTTGTCTCCTGCAATGACTGCATCCATCTTATACCTCCTGCGGGTCCGTTCTCTTCATCGTGCACAAGTGCAAAGTCTGTAAGATCCGGAAATCCCACAATCCCCCCCGGAAAGCGAATTATCTTATCTTCTGCTATGTCTACTACGCCAAATATTCTGGTTTCTACTCTCATTTTGTGTACCTCGCTTATTCCTCTCTTGTGTTCTTTACTACTATGTTAAGATTATACCTTTATTGTCTGTAAATTACAAATAATTAACCAAAGATGTCTGTAAAATTTTTCCCGTTGCCATTAGAGCTGCCTCATAAGCAAGATTTGCTCCTCTGAGTTCTATAGCTGCATCGCTTATGTCGATGTTCTCATTTTCTGACTGCAGTTCTTCAAACGATGTCTTCTGGCTCATGAGTCTGTTCTCGATGAGTTCAAGTTTCTTCTCTCTGGTACCGCAGTTTGTTGTAGCATAGTTTACTCTGTCAAGATGCTTTGACATGTTTGTTATGTTATGCTCAAACAGGCTCTGTCTCTTTTCATTGAGATATGTCATAGCTTTTTGAGCAGCTTCAACCTGGTCTCTCAGTGTTGCAGATTTAGCTGGATCTGCCGCATTCTCTTCCGCAAGTTTCTTAAGATCTGTTAACTTGCTGTCAAGAATAGAGATTTCCTGCAAAACATTGATCATGTCATCAACATCTCTTCCGATTGCATGAACAAATACTTCATCAGCTGTAGTATTTACTCTGATAGATTGGTTTAATCCTACATCATATTCTATAGCCTGTTTTTCTTTTGTTATATTTGTAAGATATTCAGGATTATATGAAATATGATTCAATGGATCAGCATCCGATTTATCTGTACATGCAAAGTAATGCTCAGGCTTAAGATCATTGGTTACCCAATTGCTCTTTTCATAGGTTACTCTGAACTCGCCCTCATTCACTGTCGTTGTTGTCTCATCATCCTGAAGTCCCATCAGGTTGCCGTATAGTTCTTCACCTATAAGAAGTTCTCCTGTTTCCTTGACAAGGAATGCCTTATCCTTGTT
>CADAPR010000218.1 GCA_902789785.1 uncultured Lachnospiraceae bacterium | reverse complement strand
CGTTGTGCCATTGATCACACCGTCTTTATCGATCACTTCCTGCAGTTTGAGCAGGCGATCAAAACATTTATCTACTGAAAAATCCAAAAACTCCCATTCTATGATACGTGCAAACCATACAAATGCGCCTACATCGTAAAACTTTATCGATCCAAAGAGCTCGTCGCAAGCAACTATCTCAAAACCGGCATCCAAAAAGGCCTTTTTCGACGCAGAAAGATTCAGGTCATGAAACGGCATCTTAGCTTCTGGTAAAACCATATTTACCAGATCTGCGTCATTTTGATCTCCTACCTGCTGAGTAATGAACATTCCGCCCGGCTTTAGCAGACGGTATATCTCTGCAGGATCAAAATCTCCGTGTCTGTTGATAAAGATGTCAATTAAAATCGATCCCGAGCGGTAGCAGCGTCTTACTGCATAACTCTACATTTGGCGGATATCCTTCAGTTGCAGCCGTATTCTCATACGGGTGATTCAATGTTAAAAGGAACTCTCCCCCGCCGGTATCATAATCAAGAAGCTTCATATCATCTTTCAGATAATGTTTTATTATCTTCTCATAATCCCACGGGATATCATCATCGGATTCAAATCTTCCGTTCAGATAGGAAAAATCCCAGCCTTTGATGTGTGCGATGTCCTCTTCCTGTTTCCAGATTTTTCTTAATTCTTCATTTGTTTTTTTCATTACTGCTTTCCTTTCTTAAATCAAATAAGTTTCCTGAAAGGTGCAGTCTCCTGACAACATATATTTCTATTTCCCTCGGTACAACCTGCTGCCAGTATTAGAACTGCACCGAGTAGTTATCTCGCATTCTCATTGGTTACCTCCTGATTTTCATATTTACGAATGTATTATAACACATTATTTCGTGATCAGAGTAACTACACCGGCAATAATAGCAGCTATTACAGGATAACCAACCAGAGTGGTGCCCCATTTAATGATAAGGGTTTTTCCATATATATAAGGTCTTAAGTCATCTGTTCCTTCTATGTTCCAGGCTTTTGTCTTTCCTACCCAGTACCAGTCGATGAACAGACGGTCAAATAATCCTTCGATAAGTAAAATTACAGTCATCTGGATAAATCCTTCCCAAAAAGATCTTGCACCGTTTATTCCATAAACTGAGATCAGAACCACAAAAAGCATTAATGGAATACTGAAAAGCTTAAATCGGTTGGCATTCTTTTTTATTTCAGTTTCAGTAATCAGCCCATTTTCTATACATCTGTCCCAGACCTCTCTTTCATATAAGGAAACCAGAGCTACGGGACCATTGGCTATTCCGACTACGCAGGCAATAAATACAATAAAACTTAATACAATACCCTCAAATATGATCATAAGTATAAGCATAATTTAACACTCCTCCTTTAAATATCTGTAAATGGAATCAAATATCAGATCTACATTTGTCTGAAGAGATTCCTCAAATAATGTGTCTCTGTTCTGATACATGGCATAGATTGATTTGATGAAATTGACAACTACACCCGGGTCTGCATCCTGTCTTATCCCCTTAATCTTTGTAAACATGAATTCATATTTTTCAAGTTCACTCGTCTTATTAAGATAAACACTGTCTTTTAAATGAGACTTAAACCAGACCCAGTCATTTAATCCGATCTGCAAAAGAAAGTTGTTTTCGGGCTTATAATTCTCCCTGTATATACTTAAGAATTCTTTTAGAGTAATTGTACCGTCATTCAAAAAATGCTCTGACATCTGTTTCATTGCATTTTTCTCATATTCCTCCATGAGAGCGATAACAAAGCTCTCTTTTGAATCAAAGAAGTTATAAAAAGAACCGACCGCAACTTTGGCAGCATTTGCCACCATAGCTACGGTCATCTTCTTAATGCCGCACTTAACGCTCAGTTCATATCCTGATGCGATCAGTTCGGCCCTTATGATATTTCTCTGTTCTTCAGTAAAACCACCTGCCATGATAATATCCTTTCGTGAATATTTAATATCAAATCTTCACCATGAATATTATCACTTAAATATTCACGTGTCAAGCGGTTACTTTTTTAACCGGTACAAGCTCGATATATCCTCTTTCTCCGATGGGTTCAAGCTGTATTCTCGGATTCCTGTCATCCCATTCATAACCTATGAATGCAGGATCATATTTCTTTTCAGCATCCCATATCTCTGTGATAGCTCTCTCAAAGTCTTCCTGTTCAAAGGGCTCACCTCTGAATAACAAGAATTCTGCTGAAGGAAGATCTATGATCTCAAAGCCTTCAGGCACTATACCGTCATAGTCAGGCTCTACTTCCACACCCTGAACATACTCGTTTGTTACGGGCTTTCTCATGTCTTTAGGTAGCCATAAGCATACAGGTTCTCCGCTTATTGACTTTATACTCTTTAAAAGCCCCCAGACATCACATCCTACTTCGTTACAGTAACTGAAGTACTCATCTGCTTTGATCCCTCTTTTTATGATGACTTTTCTTTCAGGCTTTTTTATCACCTGGATAAATACATTTCTTATTTCACTCATATTGCTCACTTTCCTTTCTTTATCAATGATAAGATTCGGAGTAAAGAGCCAAACCGGTATGGGACTTGTTGAAAATTCCTTGGGATTGCAGCCGAATTCACGCCTGAATGCACGCTGATATCCGTCAACACTTCCAAATCCCATCTCCATGGCTATATCAAGTATCTGACAGTCTTCATCACGAAGCCTCAGGGCTGACTTTGACAGTTTCAGGCGCCT
>CADAPR010000217.1 GCA_902789785.1 uncultured Lachnospiraceae bacterium | reverse complement strand
GCGCTTCATCGTATAGTCAAGATAATGTCTGGTCAGAAGATAGGATATCCTCTTTTTTCTCTGACCTATGAGGCTCTTTTTAAACAGATTGCTCTTTGTGATGTTTATATCTATCTCGATCCTGTCATAGATCGATCTGATAATTATCCTTGCGGGGTTCTTTCCTGCATGTAACTTATCATAGCGCGCACAGTAATCAAGAAGGCAGATATTGCCCTCGAAATCCTCCTGCCTTATGCGGTCCTTTGACAGTTCGATGCAGTCACCGAGTGCTTTTATCTCAAGGTATGTATATCCCCAGCCGTTCTTTTCGATCTTTATCGTCGAAAATACGTCCGCAGTCGGATTATCGATATTTATCGTCTCCGTATCGACAATGTATTCTATCTTCTGTTTTTTGTTTATCCCTATGAGAAATTCCTCGAGGTTAAAGTTCTTGTTACCTTTGACGGTAAGACCCCGATAAAGATTTGCATATCTTGAATCGTTTCCGCTTATTATCTGGGCAAAGCCGGGATTGTAGAAAAGCTCAACGGCTTCCTGCCATTTGCTCTTGGCAAGATTTGTAAAATGAAACAGGTTCTTTATATCACCCAGGGAAGACTCGAGCACTACTCTCTGCTTTACGGCAACAAAGGGAAGCACATACTCTCCCCTATTTGTCACAATGAAAAAGCTGCCCTTTAGAGCATCGCCGGCTCCCATTCCGGAAGGATCAAAGCTGTAATTGATCCTGTATTCGCTGCCTGTGATCTTAGGATTTATTATATGCATACGAAAACTGGAAGAATATACATATCCTTCCACATCGAGTCCGTTCTGTTCCTCTAAGTCAAATAACCCCTCGATCGGCTCTTCGCCGCTCGTCTCCAGTTCCACCTTGGATACGGTAAAGATCAGGGATCCTCTGACCTCATCAAATTGATAGGTATCCTGTTCCATAATTAACAGTATAGCTCAAAAACAAAGATAATTAAAGCGCATTAAGCGATAATATCCGAAATATATCCGAAATATCTCGCACCAGTGAAGAGTATCTTCTCATGAAGTCTTTATGATGCTCATTAACGTATGAAACATCGCCGTTATTTGCAGCTTCCTCCAAGCTTTTTGCACTCTCGAACATGTCGGTCGCGCCAAGGGTCTTCATGGAGGATTTGAGTGCATGCACGATCACTCCGTACTCGCGCATGTCACCGTCTGCCTTGTACTGTTCAAGGTTTGCGCTCCTTGTCTCGTACTCTTCCGTGAGTATGCCGAGCAGTTCCATATAGAAATCAAAATTTTTATAGCAGTACTTTATTCCCGCCTCAGTATCTATGCCGAGGCTTTCAAGACGCGCGAGCACTGCTCTTGTTCTTGTTGACTTGTCCGGTCTATATCCCTGTTTTTCTTCCTTTTCGGGCTCAAATTCCATGACATCGCTGTCATTTTTTAAGGAACTGTCCAGAACTTCCTTAGGAAGGTACTTGTTAAACATGTCATCGAGCTCGTCAATCTCGATAGGCTTTGAAAGATAGTCATCAAATCCTGCGGCAAGATATTTTTCTCTTGCACCGACTATGGCATTTGCTGTCAATGCTATCATGGTCGTGCCCTTGGGGATTAGATCATCCTCCTTAAGCTTTATCAGAGTCTCGACGCCGTCCATCTTTGGCATCATGATATCCATGAATACGATATGATACTTCTTCTTTCTCATGAACTCGATAGCCTCTGTTCCGGAAAAAGCCATATCAGGCTCTATCCCGTTTTCCTTCATGAGGTTTTTGGCTACCTTAAGGTTCATGTCATTATCATCAACAACAAGGACTGAGGCACCGACTGCCTTTGGATGAACAGTTTCCTTCTCCTGCTTTCTTATATCCTTGTAAAATCTCTTGTAATCGCCTATGGGAGTAGCATCGACAATGGGCTGCTTTAATACGAATGAAAACTCGCTTCCGACACCGTAGAGGCTGTTTACCTCAAGCTTGCTTCCCATGAGTTTTAGCATCATTGTTACAATAGCAATGCCAAGCCCTGTTCCTTCTATGTGGCGGTTCTTTTCCTCATCAAGACGCTCAAATGTCTCAAAGAGCCTGTCCATATCTTCCTTCTTGATGCCTATACCGGTATCGCTTACTTTTATCAGCAGATCTATGGAATCCTTATCCCTTGATACTTCGCTAAATGAAAGCATAACTCTGCCTTTTTCGGTATACTTTACGGCATTTGACAAAAGATTCATTATGATCTGTGAAATACGGGCATCATCGCCAAACAGCGTAGTAGGCAGATTACTGTCAACATTAACTTCAAGCGTAAGGCCTTTTTTCTGTGCTCTTGTATTCGTGAAATTGATAAGCACATTCACAAGCGAACCAAGCTCGTAGTTTACGGGCATCAGATCCATCCTGCCCTCCTCTAGCTTTGTAAAGTCAAGGATGCTGTTGATTATCGAAAGAAGGTTCTTTCCCGCAAGCTTTATATCCGTAGCATAGCCAAGTATGTTGTCATCCTCGGCTTCTCTAAGTATCATCTCGTTCATTCCGAGCACTACATTTACCGGAGTCCTGATCTCATGGCTCATCTCGGCCAAGAACTTGCTCTTTGCCTGTTTAGATGCAACAGCCTCATCCGCGATATTCTTAAGTTTTGTATTGCTGACATCTCCGCTTATCTCGCGAACGCTTATGAGCGAATTTACTGTATATACCAGAAGGCCTAAAAATACACATGTGACAGTATTTGCAAGGTCATTTAAAAATACATCGTGGGGTTTAAAGTAGTTGGATGCTATCAAAAAGCCGATCTCCGACATGATGACAAAAAGATACATCCTCCATGCCACATCTATGACAGCTATCGGCATGAGGACAAGAAAGACAACTATGCTAGTCGCCGAATCACTCCTGTTATGAGGAAGGCACGCAAGTGCCGAACCGTAGATAAAAACAAACAGCATCAATGAATAGCAGGGTATCAGTACCGATGATGATTCCCTGTTTTTCCAGAAATGCTGCAAAATGAATATGATCCCACTGCTTATGCCTATCATGATAAACAGAAAGTTGCTTCCAAGCGAAAAGAACATATTTAAAAGCGCATACGAAAGGCCAAGCGTAGCGATCAGTGCCGATGCCACTTTTAAAAGCTCCAGATTTCTGCTCATTATAAGAGGTCGCAGTTTTATGTATTGCTCCTTTTCAAGGCCGCAATAGCATAACATATTTTTAACTCCACCCTTTTGCTCCCTTGTACTCACTCTTTACTCTCCATGTAATCCGTATATCTGCGGATGATCTCTTCCTTGTTTGAACGGCTCATAGTAAATACCGTTCCGTTATACATATGGATCTCGTCGCCAACGATCGTTTCTATTCGATCCATTCTTATCATAAG
>CADAPR010000216.1 GCA_902789785.1 uncultured Lachnospiraceae bacterium | reverse complement strand
AATGGTAGCCATGACATGGATACTTATAAGAGTATTTGAAAATATCATGGAGATATTAAAAAACGGCATGTTCATAAATAACCTAAGAAGCTTTCTTGAATATAAGGAAGTGATACCCGAGGATCAGGACGGAGATATGCCGGATTATGAATTTGTCAGCCTTGAGTTTAGAAACGTATCATTCTCATATGATGACAAAGAGACAATACACGATCTTTCGTTTGCAATAAACAAAGGAGAGACGGCTGCGCTTGTCGGGCATAACGGAGCGGGAAAGACGACTATCATAAAACTCATGCTACGACTCTATGATCCCGATAAGGGCGTGATCCTATATAACGGAAAGGATATAAGAGGCTACAACCTTAAAGCCTACAGGGATGTATTTGCCACGACTTTCCAGGATTTTAAGCTGTTCGGGATGAGCGTAAAGGAAAATATCCTCATGGGAAGACATTTTGCAAATGAGGATGAAAGAGTGATAAAAGCGCTTAAGATGGCCGGTGTCTATGACAAGATAATGACATTAAAGGACGGTGTGGATACCATGATGACAAAGGAGTTTGATGAGGAAGGAGCCGTACTGTCGGGAGGCGAGAGCCAGAAGGTCGCAGTAGCAAGGACCTTTGTCAAGGATGCTCCAATGAAGATCTTTGACGAGCCTTCAAGCGCACTTGATCCCATAGCAGAATATGAGCTGTTTAAGAGCATCCTAAAAGAAGCAAAGGATCATACGATGCTGTTCATATCGCACAGGCTTTCATCGGTCAAGGACTGTGACAAGGTATTCATGCTTGAAAAGGGTACTCTGATAGAGGAGGGGACCCACAGGGAGCTGATAGATAGAAAGAAGCAGTATTATCAGATGTACAAGAAGCAGGCAATGAACTACCTTGCTATTGAAAATGAAGAGGAGGTGATACTGTGAGTTCAGTTAAGAAAGAAGAGACAAAGCAGTCGGTAAAGCAGGTCTTTTCCAATAACTTCTACTTCCTTAAACTGATGTTTATGGCATCGCCCCAATATGTCCTGTTTCAGGCGCTGGATGCGATAAGAAACGAGGTATCCATCTTCTTTGAGCATACCGTAGGCATCGGATATGTCCTTGCGGCAGCAGAGTTTGGATATCCGTTTGAAAAGGTCGCAAGATTCATACTGATACTTGCCGGTGCAATAACACTGGGCATGGTATTTACGGTATTTGCCGGTGACTATATGGCGGAAAGGGAAAGACCAAAGGTAAGAGAAAAGATCAAGATGATGCTCTATGACAAGGCAAAGTCGGTCGATCTTTCCTGCTATGACGATCCTGAATTCTATAATGAACAGGTACTGGCCATTTCAGAGGTGGACAAGCAGATAGAGAGAGTACTTCAGTTTGTAAAGAACGTTTTGGGCGGTCTTACCGTGTTCATATCAACAGGCATATTCTTCCTTTTAAAGGATAAGATATCTGTCATATTCGTGGCGATCTCGTTTGTGCTCTCGCTTGTCTTTGAGCAGATATACAACAAGCAGAACTATAAGGTAAGGATCGAAGGCATACCGTATACGAGAAAGCGCGATTACATCAAAAGGATATATTATCTTAGCGACTATGCTAAGGAGATAAGGCTTAACCCCGAGGTATCAGATGTACTTTTTGAGAGATTTGAGCAGGCAAACGATGAAGTATACAGGATAGAGAAGAAATATGCATACAGGAAATGGATATTAGGATTCATCAAGAAATACCTGTGCAACGATATGTTCTCGGACGTGATATTCATCTCGTATCTTGTTTATCAGTCTGCAGTGCTTCATAATCTTTCATTCAGTACGGTGGCGATCCTTTATGGATCTTTCGGTAGACTTAAGAGAGGAATGAGAGTATTTTCCGAATCTTATCCGTTTGCATGCGAGACAAGCCTGTATATAAACAAGATAAGAAAATTCATGGGCTATGAACCTACGATCGTTTCAAAAAAGGGTCTTGAACCTAATAAGGATGCCAAAGAGATCGAGCTTAAGAAAGTTTCTTTTGCATACAATAAGAGCAGACAGGATCAGATCAAAAACCTTGATCTTAAGATAAATCCGGGTGAGAAGATAGCTCTTGTAGGCTATAACGGTGCCGGAAAGACTACGCTTGTAAAGCTTATGATGAGACTCTATGATGTTAAGGAAGGCGTGATCAAAGCCGACGGATGCGATATAAGAGATTATGATGTTAAAAAGTACAGAGACACTATAGGAACAGTATTTCAGGACTTCCAGATCTTTGCCGGAACTGTAAAGGAAAACGTGATACTCGATGTTTCTGATAATGCTGATGAAGACAAGGTGTTACAGGCTCTTGATGACAGCGGACTTATGGAAAGGATCAAAAGATTCAAAAACGGCATCGAGACCGATCTTACCACTGAGTTTTCAAAGAGCGGAGTAAACCTCTC
>CADAPR010000215.1 GCA_902789785.1 uncultured Lachnospiraceae bacterium | reverse complement strand
AGAAGGATAAAGGGATAATTGAAGTTTATGTATCTCCAGGTTACTTATATTCAGAAGTTGACAAGGAACGTTTTTACAATGCATGGCTGAATTACTGCAACAACTATCTTATTAAAACCGAAGCAGATAAAGTGTTTGTGAAAAGCGACGAATTTCTTATTGCAGAACTGATAGATAAAAAGGAAGCATATTTATCATCAGATTCATTATTCGATATCAATATAATAGAAGAAGACTCGCAAGTCATAAGCTCAGCCAGATCGCAGAAAGATCCGGTAAGAGCAGTTGTTGCTCTGACCGTATTTATGACAGTATTCATTATGTACGGATATAGTTATTCAGGTAATGGAATGAGCATCGATAAAAGTTTAAGTTTTCATTCACGGATCGATAAAAGTTTAAGTTTTCATTCACGGATCGCATACAGATTTGTATCCGGATTATCCCGTGGTATGCTTATCGGAGTGGTCGGTCTTATATGTACATTAATCTTTTCAGATAATGCCTCACTTAATGATATTGCTAGGCTAATGCTTTTTATAATATTATGTGTCATCTTTACGAATATAGTTGGAGCGATAATAAAAAAAGAAGATACATATACGGCTTTGTGTCCTGTGCTGTTGACCGTTTTGACCGTTCAGCTGATAATATGTCCAATTATCATCGATCTTGATATGTATCTGCCGATAATCCCTCTATTAAGATATCTGTTTCCGGTCACTTACTATCTGTAGCTTATTATTGCAGATACTGTACCTGTTTTGATATAATTAAGTTTGGTTTAAGCATAATAGTTTGGAGGAAATCATAATGGGAATGACTATGACACAAAAGATCCTGGCTGCACATGCCGGTTTGAAGGAGGTTGTAGCTGGACAGCTTATAGAAGCTGATCTTGATCTGGTGTTGGGAAATGATATAACAAGTCCCGTTGCCATACACGAGATAGAAAAGATGAATATTGACGGTGTATTCGACAAGAATAAGATTGCACTTGTTCCGGATCACTTTGTCCCAAATAAGGATATTAAGAGCGCTGAACACTGCAAGTGTGTCAGAGAATTCGCAAAAAAGAATGAGATCACCAATTACTTTGAAGTTGGCCAGATGGGAATTGAGCATGCCTTATTACCTGAAAAAGGTCTCACTGTGGCCGGTGATGTTATTATAGGTGCTGATTCCCATACATGTACATACGGAGCTGTAGGTGCATTTTCAACGGGTGTTGGAAGCACAGATATGGCTGCCGGAATGGCAACAGGCAAAGCCTGGTTCAAAGTTCCTGGAGCAATAAAATTCGTATTAAAAAATAAACCAGCTAAATGGGTGAGCGGCAAGGATATCATACTTCATATAATAGGTATGATCGGAGTTGACGGAGCATTATATAAGTCAATGGAATTTACAGGTGACGGCATTTCATATCTTTCCATGGATGACAGATTCACAATTGCAAACATGGCCATCGAAGCAGGAGGGAAAAACGGTATCTTTCCTGTAGACCAGTTATGTCTTGATTACATTAAAGAACACTCGGACAGACAGCCTGTAGTTTATGAAGCTGATCCCGACGCCATATACGATGAAACAATAGAAATAGATCTTAGTGCCCTCAGACCGACTGTTTCTTATCCTCATCTGCCAGAAAACACAAAGACTATAGATGATGCAATAAAGGATGACATCGTTATAGACCAGGTTGTTATCGGTTCATGTACTAACGGACGAATGGATGACTTAAGAGTCGCTGCATCCATACTCAAAGGAAAGAAAGTGGCTAACGGGATTCGACTCATCGTTATTCCTGGTACACAGAAAATATATCTTGATGCAATAAAAGAAGGACTCATTCAGACATTTGTGGAATGCGGCGGTGTTGTAAGTACCCCGACTTGCGGTCCATGTCTTGGAGGATATATGGGCATTCTTGCTGAGAATGAAAGATGTGTTTCAACAACAAACCGCAATTTTGTAGGACGTATGGGACATATTACAAGCGAGATATATCTGGCTAGCCCTGCTGTAGCAGCTGCCAGCGCTATAGCTGGAAAACTCACGGGACCTGACAACATTTAGGAGGAACATCATGAAAAACGCAAAAGGTACAGTAATAAAATACGGAGACAATGTAGATACAGACGTTATAATTCCCGCAAGATATCTTAACAGCTCTGACCCCAAAGAACTCGCTTTGCACTGCATGGAAGATATAGACAAGGATTTTGTAAACAGAGTTAAACCAGGAGATATCATAGTTGCTAACAAAAATTTCGGTTGCGGTTCTTCAAGAGAGCATGCTCCTATAGCGATCAAAGCCTGCGGTGTAAGCTGCGTTATCGCAGAAACATTTGCTAGGATCTTCTATAGAAATGCTATTAATATAGGTCTTCCTATCATCGAATGCCCTGAAGCAGCTAAAGCTATAGATGAAAATGATGAAGTAGAGGTTGATTTTGACAGCGGAATAATTACAGATATAACAAAGAACAAACAGTTTAAGGGACAGCCTTTTCCTGAATTCATGCAAAAGATCATCGACTGTGAAGGATTGGTCAATTACATAAATTCCGGAAAGAATTAAACTATGAGGGGAAGCTTATGAGTTACAGGATTCTTATAGCTGAAGATGACAATGATATAGTCGAGATATTAAGACTTTATCTTGAAAATGAAGGATTCGAACTTGTTATCAGTCGTGACGGTGAGGAAGCTCTTAATAACTTCGAATCTACAAGCGTTGACATGGCACTCATCGATATAATGATGCCCAAGCTCAACGGTTATGAACTAATTAAAAAGATGAGAGACGTTTCCAATATCCCTATTATTGTAATGTCTGCTAAGAATATGGACAGCGATAAGATTCTCGGCCTGACTCTTGGAGCAGACGATTATCTTACTAAACCGTTCAATCCTTTGGAAGTTGTAGCACGTATAAAATCACAGTTAAGAAGATTCTACGATCTTAATACTAATGTTCAGGAAGAATCTAACAATGTGATCACAGTAGGTGAACTTGTAATGGATCCTTCAAATCTTTCTGTGAATAAAAACGGACAGGAGAT
>CADAPR010000214.1 GCA_902789785.1 uncultured Lachnospiraceae bacterium | reverse complement strand
TCAAACATAGACATACATAACCTAGACTACGGCAACGTATTCTTATTTATCATAAACGCTTTCAGCGGCTCGTTTGGACTGATCCTTATATGCAGATCACTGCCAACAGTCAAGATAATGAAGCCTGTACTTTTCTGGGGCAGGAATTCACTTACCATCATGGCAACTCATTTAAACTTCTATATCCTCTATCTTGGCGGTGTAGTCGCATATATGATAAATCCGTATATCACACGTGCAAAGAAATACATCTTCTTATTTAATATCCTTTTAGTCACAATGCTTGTTGAAACGATCCTTATCATTGTTGAAACGATCCTTATCATTCTTATAAACAGATTCATTCCCTGGTCAGTCGGAAAATCACGTAAATAAATTTTCGCACTATAAAAGGCGGCATCACACGATGCCGCCCTTGTTTATTTATTCTCTAGACTGCCAGGAAGAACTTGATAAGGAAGATTGCTGAAATAACATATGTAAGAGCCGAAACCTTCTTAGCCTCTCCCTTTAATACACAGATAAGTGTATAAGAGATGAGTGCGAGTCCGATGCCGTGTCCGATAGAGCTTGATATTGGCATAGCGATAAGCATTATAGCAACGGGAAGTCCCTGTTCTATATCTTCAAAATCAACCTTCTTAAGTCCGCATAACATCAGATATCCTACATAGATAAGAGCTGCACTGGTTGCCGGAGGCGGGATAACTGCAGCAATGGGAGCAAGGAACATGCATGCCAAGAACAGAATACCTGTTACGAGTGCTGTAAGACCTGTACGTCCTCCTGCCTCAACGCCTGAAGCAGACTCAACAAATGTTGTAACCGTAGAAGTACCTGTGCATGAACCTACAACAGTACCAACAGCGTCAGAAAGAAGAGCTTCTCTCATGTTGGGCATGTTGCCTTCTTCATCGACCATGCCTGCTCTTGAAGCTGTACCTACCAAAGTTCCGATGGTATCAAACATATCTATGATACAGAAAGTGATGACTAGTGTAACGACCGTGAACCACCCGATCTGTATAAGACCTGCAAAGTTAAACTTAAACAGTGTAGTTGAAGCCATGTCAGCAAAAGGCGGAACAAAGCTTGCAGTAGCAAGAGATGCAAAAGGATTTGTATCAAAGAATACTGCCTCTGAGATCCAGTAAACAACAGATGCGATCAGCATGCCGATGAGTACTGCGCCTTTAACCTTCTTATGACTTAAAGTAACGATAGCGAAAAGTCCCACGAACATTGTGATGACTGTAAGGACCATCCATCCGTAAGCGCTTCCCATGGTGTCACGAGCATAACTGGGGGTAAGAGCACCGAAGAAATCTCTCATCACATAGAAAGGACCGCCTGTCTCTGAATACTGTCCTGCATTAGAGCCGACACCGATATTTAAGAGCATAAGACCGATCGAAGGAGCGATTCCGAGTCTGATGCCAAGCGGTATACCCTCAACTATCTTTTCTCTTATGTTGAGTACCGAAAGGATGATAAATACGATACCTTCGATAAGAACGATACATAAGGCTGCCTGGAATGATTCGGTGTAGCCTAGACCTGTTATACCTACGATATTGACAACTACAACGGCAAAGAAACTGTTAAGTCCCATACCGGGTGCCATGGCAAAAGGCTTGTTTGCAAGCAGTGCCATGCAGATACAGCCAATACCAGAAGATATGACGGTAGCCAAAAATACCCCGTTCCAAAGCGAACTTCCTACATCAAAATTCGTAAGAAGATTGGGATTCAGAGCTATGATATACGCCATTGTCATGAATGTTGTAAGACCGGCGATTATCTCAGTCCTGATGGTGGTATTGTTTTCGTTTAGCTTAAAGATTTTCTCCATCACGTTCTCCTCCTTTGAATGATTAAGCTAATAAAAATTATAGCACCATCTTTGCAATATAAAAAGTGTTTTAGCCTTTCACTTTTACAAAAGTTTTTCTTGCTCTTATGAGTAATTAATCAACTGTCAAAAGACAAAAAGAAAGTGCCCCTTAATAAGGAGCACCTTGTATGTCAAAATAATTATCTTTGCACTCTTCCGCTGCCGTCGCCGCCCATGAGGTTTTCAACCTCTGTGCGTGTGACAAAATTGAAGTCTCCCGGGATCGTATGCTTGAGTGCTGAAGCTGCCACACCGAATTCAAGAGCTTCCTGCATGCTCCTTTCATCAAGAAGTCCGCAGATGACACCTGCCGCAAAGGAATCTCCTCCGCCTACCCTGTCAACGATAGGAGTTATCGAATATGTCTTTGAATGATAGAATTCTCTGCTCTTTCCGTTCATGATGCATGCAGACCAGCCGTTGTTTGAAGCCGAATACGACTGTCTTAATGAGCTAACGATATATTTAAACCCGAATGCATCGGCCATGGCATTAAAGACTTCCTCATAGCCTGCAAGATTTAATTCTCCCTTTGTAACATCTGTCTTTGATGCCTTGAATCCTAGTACCTTTTCCGCATCCTCTTCGTTGCCTATGCATATATCAACATACTGCATAAGATCAGTCATTACAGATCTTGCCTTTTCACTGCTCCAGAGCTTCTTTCTGAAATTAAGATCCACCGATACCGTAACACCGGCCTTTTTTGCTGCTATTAACGCCTGCTTTATCAGGTTAGCCGCACTGTCGCTTATAGCCGGGGTTATACCTGTAAAATGGAACCAGTCGGCATCCTTAAAGATCTCATCAAAATCAAATTTATCAGGTGTTGCCGTAGCTATCGAACTTCCTGCCCTGTCATAGATAACATTGCTGGCGCTTCCTGCCCTGTCATAGATAACATTGCTGGCGCGCATGGCAGAACCTGTTTCCAAAAAATAGATTCCCAGTCTGTCACCGCATCTTGCAATATACTTAGTGCCTACATTGTACTTTCTGAGAGCTGCGACCGCACTCTCGCCTATTGCCTGGCCGGGAACTGCGGTGACAAATTCCGTGTCATATCCGAAATTTGCCAGTGATACGGCTACGTTTGCTTCTCCGCCTCCATAGCATACATCAAATTCATCGGCCTGTATGAATCTCTCATTATTCGGTGTGGATAATCTTAACATTATCTCACCCATTGTTATAACTTTTTTACTCATCTCTAACCTCTTATGCTCTTTACAAGTCTTACCGCTTCCTTGGTAAGCTCTGTTATTTTTTGAAAATCTTTCGAATCGATAAGATCAGCCTTGACCATCCAGCTGCCGCCGCATGCAGCGATCTTCTTAAATGAAAGATACTGCTCTAGATTGTCTGCATTTATCCCGCCTGTCGGCATGAACATTACCGACGTATAAGGTGCTGCCATAGCCTTTATCATAGCAACTCCGCCTGCCTGCTGTGCAGGGAAGAATTTAAGGACTTCAAGTCCTCTCTTTACTCCCTGAGCAACCTCGGAAGGTGTCATGCATCCGGGTACAACTGGTATATCCTTGTCTATGCAGTAATCCACGATCTCAGGATCAAATCCGGGACTTACGATAAACTTTGCTCCAGCACTTACCGCCCTGTCAACCTGATCTATGGTAAGCACCGTTCCTGCGCCTACCATCATATCGGGATATTCCTGTGAC
>CADAPR010000213.1 GCA_902789785.1 uncultured Lachnospiraceae bacterium | reverse complement strand
CACAGAAGCAATAAGTACCAAAAGATCCATATCAGGATGTTTATACAATAGCTCCTGCTGAATCTCATATGCACTGTTTTCATATATATCAACTATGATTAGTTTCTTTGGATTATGTCCTGCTATCTGTCTGCAAAGCTCGCTTCCGATAGAACCACCGCCACCTGTAACAAGTACAGTCTTGCCGGTTATATAACCCATGATCGCATCAAGATCAACTGCAACGGGTTCTCTTCCTAAAAGGTCTTCAACTTCGACATCACGCAGCTTGCTGACGCTGACTTCACCGTTTACAAGCTGATAGATACCTGGAAGAACTCGCAGTTTACACTCCGTATCCTTGCATATCTCTAGCAGTTCTCTTATTACTGTCCTGCTAGCACTGGGAATTGCGATAAAGATCTCATCAACGTTATGAGTATCAACACACTCTTTTATCTTTTCTCTTCCACCTTCAACCTTTATCCCCTGAATGTAGCTGCCCCATTTGCTCTTATCATCATCTATAAGACATGTAACATTCATTGTCGAGAAATTACTGGTTTTGATCTCTTTTATAATAGAATTTCCCGCATCTCCGGCACCTACGATCATTACTCTGATTGCATTGTCCTTATTCATGTATTTGTGTTTTTGATTACGCAAAAACCTGTATGAGAATCTGCTGGCAAAAACAAGAGCTATCAAAGTAAATACGTACATGAAATAATAACTCTTTGGAACACCCTGAGTGCTCTCTCTCATCAGATGAAGACCTATACCATCAACTCCACCGGAAACTATACATGCAAATACCAGGTTTTGCAGTTCCGTCTCACCTGCAAATGCCCAGAGACTGCTGTATAGCTTGAATAAAAAGAATATTCCGATAGTCAACAAGATGTTTATGGGTAGATATCTTGTTATAGGGTTCATGAAATGCTTAGGAATAGAATCCCATTCAAACTCGTATCTCATAAGTATAGCCAAATAACTGGCCGCAACTATACTGATAACATCATATATGATCAAGAATGTTCTTCTGTATAAGAGTTTTGCATTAATTACTTTTTTCATCTTTTAATGAATCCTTATATATAAGTGGCATCATTGCCAGAAATATCGCTATACCGAACGGATTGCACGGATGCATTATCCATTCCACAAGACTGGCCATAGAAAAGCATACGATGATTATCGGACAGAACATCGCATACGGATTACTCTTTTCTTTTAATGCTCCAATCATAGACAATATTACCACATATCCTATGAACAGTACAAAATATATGCCAAATATGATGCCGTGATCATGTGCAACCTGCAAAAATGAATTATGAGCATGCACTGCCATCTTGCCGTTTGGAAGCGGTGCTTCCATATCCTCATGTCCCCACAGATTCCAGATAGCTATATAGCTCTTAAATATATCAAATCGTCCGTTTGACATATCAGTAACGTCTTCCTCGACATCCGTTTCTTCTGAAGAATCCTGGCTATCTTCGATTTCCTCTGCGTATGCTCTAATAGCAAACGGATCATGCAATTCAATATGCGCCTGCCTATCAAGGTCGATATTAAATACCTTCTTTGAAAACTCCGATACGAACTGCTCAATAGTCATATAGTTCATATGCGCATAAGGCATTCCCTTTTTAAATGTGTATTCGTCCACCTCATATTCAAACGCTATGGGATCGTTTGATACTCTGGGCACTACATCAGTTAAGAAGAATGTCACAGGAAACATATAAAGGACTGAGATTGCCATTATCACAATACTCCTGCCCGCATTCTTTACTCTCACTTTTTTATCACATGCTGCAAAAGCAAGAATAAGTGCAAAAAGAATCATTGCTATGACTGATAAGAATCCGGTCCTTGACATAGTAAAGATAAGATATGTAATTGACATCCCGAAGGAAAACATTTTGGCATAAACATCTTTAAGATCGTATGACTTTCTTACAGCAGCATACAGTCTCATCCATGTCGCACATACTATCATCGCAAGATAGTAGGCTGTCATGGTAACAGTATGGTATCCCATATTGTATCTGTAGTATTTATAGAAATAATATGGTCTGTGCCTTAATGAGAAATATACCATCATGTAAAAATTCAGCACAATTCCTGCGCACAGCTCTTCGCTAAATCTTTTCCTGTCTTCCATAAATGCCAGCCTATATGTTAAAAGAAGACATATTCCCACCAAAAGATACGGCCAGTTCCTTGTATTTGAAAGTATACATATTCCTATGGCAAATACTGCAAATGGTATCGCAAAAAGCATATTAAGCTTTGGCAACTTAACATCTTTTTTGATGATCCTTATCATAGAATAGATCAGATTGATCACCACAAATCCGCCTACTGCGATCACCCATCCGTTTAGCCTGTACAGCTCTTCCATTTCATTAACACCGATCTGCGGTCTGTAGTACAGATAGCCAAGTATAGGACCAACAATAAGCCATACAGCATTTGGTAT
>CADAPR010000212.1:1679-4200 GCA_902789785.1 uncultured Lachnospiraceae bacterium | reverse complement strand
GCTTTGCTATATTTATCCTAAATTTAATGAGGGAGTAGCAAGCGGCATATTCCGTAATAAGTCAACAATCGCGGCATCTGTAAATGACAGATACCTGGCTTATTTTAAATTGTGAGACTCATATATAGTTATCCTATATGTGGAGTCTTTTTTTCTGCCCATCATATAGAGGTCTTTCATAGGAGGATTTTGTATGTTACCCGTATTATTGTTTATTGTTGGTTTGATACTGTTGATCAAAGGAGGCGACTGGTTCGTTGACGGTGCCGTAGGCATAGCTCATCGCTTCAATATGCCGGAGATCCTTATAGGTGCAACAGTCGTATCTATCGGAACAACACTTCCTGAGGTCATGGTATCAGCAGGAAGCGCCGTAAAGGGGATCGGATCCATGGCATATGGAAATGCGCTTGGTTCGATCATCTGCAACACCGCTCTTATAGCAGCCATTACGATCGCTGTTAAACCGTCAGATGTAGACAGAAAGAGCATGAAGACGCCTGTAATCTTCTTTACTCTTGCAGCTCTTGTTTACGTATTTATATCATACTTTACAGGTTCTTTCTCAAGGATTTCAGGTATACTTCTTCTTATACTGTTTGTTGTTTACATGATAATAGCAGTAAAGCAGGCCCTTAGCATCACAAAGAATCCCAAAGCACAAACCTCGGATAATGAAGTAGAAGATAATGACAATAAAGAAGAATCAAAAAAGGAATCTTCTGTGCTTAAATTTCTTGTTTTGCTGGTTGTCGGTGCTGCACTCATAGCAGTTGGCGCAGACCTTCTAGTCGACAATGGTACTATAATAGCAGAGCGTCTCGGTGTTCCCAGCACCGTTATAGCTCTTACATTCGTAGCACTCGGAACATCACTGCCTGAACTTGTAACAGCTATCACATCTCTTATAAAGGGATCCGGTGCACTCTCGCTTGGAAATATAATCGGTGCGAACATGTTTAACCTCGTACTCGTCAGCGGACTATCTATCTCACTTGCTCCGTTTGATGTTCCATGCGATAAGCTTATCGGCGGTATCAACTCTTCGCTTGTCATAGATATACCTGTCATGATACTGGTATCATGCATACTAATAATACCGGCACTTATAAGAGGAAAGATGGCGCGTATCCAGGGCATACTTATGCTTGCTATTTATGCGGCATTCTGTATATTCCAGTTTGTTATTTAATTGATAGTTATGCAGATAATAAAGAATACAACGGACTTTTTTTTGGATGGCTCATACTGTGTCGCTATAGGCAAATTTGACGGTATTCACAAGGGTCACCAGTATCTGTTAAAGTGCATAGAGGAATACAGGAAAGACGGCTATAAGATAGCGGTCTTTACCTTTGATCCTTCTCCGTCGGCATTCTTTTCAAATGATGAGTATAAAGGGCTCACAACTCTTGATGAGAAACGAAGGATATTTGAAAAGCTTGGAGTGGATGTCCTTGTTGAATATCCTCTAAACAAGAATACAGCCAGAGTAAGCCCGGAAGACTTCATTGAGGATATTTTAATAAATAAGATGAATGTCAGATGTGTTGTATGCGGCACTGATTTTTCATTTGGAGATAAAGGAAGAGGAAATGTTGAACTTCTTAAAGCCTATGGCAAAGCCAAAGGCTTTGAGGTACGAGTATGCGAAAAGGTAAAATGCGACGGCATCGAGATCAGTTCATCTCTTATTCGTAAAGAGGTTGAGAGCGGAGAAATGGAGCTTGTCACTAAGCATATCGGAGCTTATTACAGCTTCACCGGAATAGTTGTTACCGGTAGACAGCTCGGGCGCAGACTGGGGATGCCTACTGTGAATATCATTCCAAGCAAAGATAAACTGCTTCCGCCTTTTGGAGTATATGAGGCAGTAGTTTCGTATGCCGGAAGTCACTTTAAAGGAATAACCAATGTCGGAGTAAAGCCTACCGTGACTGATGAATGCAGACCGGTAGTTGAGACATATATATTTGATTTTGATGAAGACATATACGGAAAAGAGATAATAGTAAACCTTGTCAGCATGGTAAGGTCTGAAAAGAAGTTTGACTCTGTGGATGAGCTCAAGGCTCAGATAAAAGATGATATAAGCTTTGTAAGGAACAATACACGACTCTAGATGTTACAGATAAGCAGCGATGATGGCATCGCTGCTTTTATTTATCTTAAGGATGTAAATAGAAAGATGTGTTAATATATTAGATGTAACTGTGTGACATAAAGCAAGAGATGGTAGATGATCTAAAAGGAAACGTTATGGCAATATCTGACTATGAAAATGAATTAAAAGAGTGGACGAAACTTTTGGCAGGAAATGCAGGAGAAGACGATGCATTTGTAAATGAATTCATCGATTTGATAAATGGATCAGAAAAGATCAAAGACGAATACATCTATTATATGGTAAATAACAGATTCCTCGGAGAATACAGTGTCTGCGGAATGACTGTTGTCGATATAATGATCTGGCAGATGGATCATTTCAAATCAGATCTTGACAGAGGATTATATGACATGC
>CADAPR010000212.1:0-1669 GCA_902789785.1 uncultured Lachnospiraceae bacterium | reverse complement strand
TTTTGACCGTATATGCAATATATGCTATAATAATTCAGTTTGAGCATATAATGATTTAGAGGTAAGTTTTACATGATTAGCGCTTTGGGAAAAGCCTTCGCAGCACTGCTTGCGGGCTGTTATAAGATTATACCTGACTATGGATGGTCTATCATATTTTTTACGTTACTTAGCAAGGTCATTCTGATACCCATCTCGGTAATGGTTCAGTTTAATTCCATAAAGATGGTAAAGATGTATCCTGAGATGAACAGGATAAAAGCCAAGTTTTTTGGTAATTCAGATATGATCTCGGAAGAGAACTACAATCTTTACAAGAAAGAGAACTATCATCCGATGCTCGATCTTGTTCCTGTCATCGTGCAGCTGATAGTTTTAATGGGTGTCGTAGAGGGATTAAAGAGATTTAATGTTTCCGATACCATGTTTTGCGGTTTCGACTTAAGTCTCATACCTGCAAAGGTGATGGGCAGATATATCCTTGTTCCTCTTATAGCTGCATTTTCCGCATGGTTCATGTGCTATATACAAAACGTTGCAAATGTTCTTCAGTCAGAACAGGGGAAAGTGAACAAGTATACGACTATGGGGATTTCCGTGGGACTTTCCCTGTATCTTGGATTCTTTGTTCCAGCAGGTGTAGCACTCTACTGGACGATAGGCAATCTTTTGGCTGTAGTTCAGCTGTTCATCTTAAATGCATGCATTAATCCCAAGAAATATATAGATTATGAGGCTTTAAAGGCAAGCAGAGAAGAACTTGACAAGGTGGAACAGTACCACAAGAGCGCAAAAAAAGAGATAAGCAAGGAAAATCAGGCAAGAGAAAAGCAGGATTACAAGAGATTCTTTAAGTATGGATACAAGCAGATAGTATTCTATTCCGAAAACGGATTTTATAAATACTTTAAGAATGTGATAGAGTTCATCCTTGATAAGACGGATATAGTGATCCACTATATCTGCGGCGATCCAAACGATGAAGTCTTCAAGATGAGCTCTGACAGATTTAAAACCTACTATATCGGCGAGAACAAGTTCATTGTGCTTATGATGAAGCTTGAAGCGGATATAATGGTAATGACGACTCCGGACCTTCAGACTTATCATATAAAGAAATCACTTGTCCAGGACAACATAGAATACATCTATATGGATCATGCCATGGGTGATGTTAACCTAAGCTACAGAAAACATGCCCTGGATAACTTTAATACGATCTTTATTCCAAACGAACTTACAGAGAAAGAGATAAGAGCGCAGGAAAAGCTCTATAATCTCCCTGAAAAGAATCTTGTCCGTACGGGATATGGCCTTATAGATGACATGATCTCGCAGTACAAGCCTTCAGACAGGGAAGGAAGAAATGTAAAAGAGATCCTGATAGCACCTTCTTGGCAGCAGGATAACCTTATAGATCTTTGTATCGATGAGATACTTGATCAGATACTCGGCAAAGGATACCATGTGATACTGCGTCCTCATCCTCAGTATGTGAGACACTTTGAAGACAAGCTTTTAACTATAAAGGAAAAATACAAGGATCATGAAGACTTCGAGCTTCAGATGGATTTCTCTTCGAACAAGACAGTATTTGATGCGGATGTTTTAATGACTGACTGGTCAGGGATCGCATTTGAATATTCATTTACGACATTAAGACCTACGC
>CADAPR010000211.1:3897-5297 GCA_902789785.1 uncultured Lachnospiraceae bacterium | reverse complement strand
ATATGTGGAATTTATTTCAACATGATGGACCTTTGCCCATACGGCCGTGCCGTTGTTTACAAGATCCTCGTTCTTTTTTCTTCTCTTTTCCTTTATCACAAGAGGTATTATCCCGACACATGCAAATGTGACGCCCATTAAGCCAAATACCAGGACAAGGATGAGCGTTCCCGTCGGGCTGTCTGCTTTAAAAGGATCGTCGGGATCCACCAAAAGCTTGATATCAGCACCTTCACGCATGTTCGATGTATAGGTGTTTATTAAGATATCGTCATATTCGTTTCCGTTTAATCTGTATGTTACATATACATCGTAATTGTCATCATGATGGACTATATCTACGATCTGTCCCGTTATATGCTCATATTCCTTATTCTTTCTGCTCCCGTTTATGCCGCATACTATCGAAACTATGATAAACAGTATCCCTATGATGGAAAAAATACCGAATAAGAGCTTCTCTACACGTGTTGTGTTGTCATACTGTCTGTTCAATCAAAAAAGCCCTCCCCTGTTATTATATGTATGAACTGCTTTATCTCCTCCCAGGCTTCCTTTGATTCAGGAAAAGTTCCAAGGCCCAGCTGAAATACATGAAACATTCCCGGATATACATGCTTTCTTACCTTTACTCCCGCGGCTTTAGCCTTGGCTGCAACAGAGACCGTATCGTCAAGAAGCATCTCAAGCTCTCCCACCTGCATCAGCATAGGAGGGAAGGAGTTAAATACACCGTATATAGGCGAGATATAGGGTGTAGCAGGATTCTGGTTGACATAATATCCTTTCTTGAAAACAAGTGTATGCTTAGAGCCTCCGAATATCGGATCGCTGTCATAGTTTTCCTGATAGGAATCACCGCTCTTTGTAAGATCTGCCCAGGCGCTCATCGTAACGATCCCCGCAGGCATCTCCATCTTGTGATCTCTAAGATACAGACAAAGCGCAAGTGCAAGTCCTCCGCCTGCCGAATCACCTGAAACAACTATATGATCTGCAAGATACTCGTGCTCGATCAGCCAGCGATAGGATGCCACTGCATCTTCAAGCGCTGCAGGATAAGGATGTTCCGGAGCTACGCGGTAATCTACCGAGAGCACGTCAAATCCGCCAGTCAGCTCGTGATAATATGCAGCGACTGCTCTGTAAGTATTGTGAAGCTTTCCGTAATAGCCGCCCCCGTGAAGCTGAAGGATGACGTATCTGTTTCTTCTGTCAGACTCATCGCCCTTTTTCTCCAAAAGCTCCATCTTGTACAGATCCATATTTATAACGGTGTTGCTTACACTGTCAGCAAACTTCCACTCTCTCTCATGCTCGCTTATCAGATTCTGAAGCTGGCCGTTTACTCTCAACGGCCCTACAACAGGCAGATGGTTTGCGACCTTTACAAGATGACG
>CADAPR010000211.1:0-3817 GCA_902789785.1 uncultured Lachnospiraceae bacterium | reverse complement strand
AAAACGATACCGCTTCGCTGATCAGCGGCATAAGTATATTTGAGATCACGCCGCAAAGATAAAGTATTATGAGTATGAACGAGAATATCGCTAAAAGCAGAAGCAGCAACAGATAGCTCTGCCAACGGCTTCGGTTTATCAGCATCAAGACCGCGACTATAAGGTCTCCCAAAAGTATGATGCCGGGTATGGCCCATTCAAGAGACCATCCTCTCATTCCGTTAAAGTAGTCTATCGCAAACAGCAGAAATGATGTCAAAACTATCTGCAGTCCAACCTTTGATGCAAATCCCGAATCATATGTTATCCAGTACATGAGTGACAGATAGATATAAAGCAGCGCCACTCCTGTGATCAGCGACCACGGATAGCTCACAGTCGTGAGACGGTTTATCATTATCATTAAGAATTCTGCCACAACAAAGATGAACAGTACTACTTTAAGCGCCAGTCTCATCTTCTTTCTTCGTCCTTCAATATCAGGGTAAGGAGCATTTTCGCCAAAAAGCTCTCTGATATGAGCTTCATCATCACCATCTGTCTCCTCAATGACGCACTGGCATAAGGGGCAGATCTCGGGCTGATCAAACAGTATTATCCTGCACTGCGGACATTTTGTCGTTATTCTTTTGTATTCATTCGTCTTCTCTGTAGTCATTGGTCTCTATCGCGACCTCCACTGAGTCATTGCTTATAATCCTGAAGAAACGCTTCTGTATCGATACATCTGAGAATCTTGTCGTAAATGTTACGATAAGCGTGCCGTTGTAGCATACGATGGCACCTTTAAGCTCCTGTCCTCTCGACATGGCAAGCATGGCATAGAAATGCTCCACATACTTTGAGTAGGGCTCTCTTAGCTTTACATCGCCGATATTTGTCATAGTCGCAGTAGTCGCATCGACCGTCGAATGATATACGCTCCTTATCGCGATGTTTTTGATAAACAGCGGTATCGGCTTTAAAAAGATGTTCTGCTCGTTTGAAACATTGTAGGAAAGGATCTTGTCCAGGTTTTCTTTTGTTATCTGTTCCTTTAGGCTTGATGCGACGATCTCCAGCACTTCGTCAAAAGAATACTCTTCCTTTTCAGGCTGAAAACGCGCCATGACCATAGCAAAGAAATTCTTTATGGTGTGCGAGTCATAAAATCCTCTCAGATCCACAGGCACGCAAAGATTTATCGGTCTGTCGCTCGTTGCGCCCTTTAAGTATTCCTTATATATCGAGTATACAAATGCGCCTACCAGATACTGGTTTATCGTTACATTATGCTTCTTTGACGCTGCATTATGCTTCTTTGACGCTGCCTTTATCTGATCGAGAGGAAGATATCCGTGTATCACTCCCATCTCGCCTCTTACAAGATGCTCGCCTTTTATGATGACTGATTTTCGTGAGCGATATGCATCCTTCCTGCTCTGTGCACTCTTGAAGTTTTTTACATAGCTGTCTTCCATATCAAGGACAAGTCCCGGAGAGAGCCTGTCCTTTTCTCCCTTTAGCTCATCGGGATGAGACAGTCTGAGATACTGATATACTAGCTCCTTTATGAACAAAAGCCCGCCGTAACCGTCCGTGAGTGCATGGAACACTTCAAGATTGATACGCTTTTTATAATATGTCACTCTGAAAAGATAATGATTGTTCTGTGACTTGTTTATATATGCTCCCGGATAGGAATTCTCCTCGACAACTTTAGGCGGCTTTCTGTCATTCTCCTCAAGATAGTACCAGAAGATACCTGTCTTTAGATTCATGCGAAAAGCCAAAAACTGAGGAAGGACCATATCCTGTGCCTTCTGCAGCATCTCTCCGTCAATATCCTCTTTTAAAGTCACGGCTATCCTGTAGACATTGCTCATCTCCCTGCTTGCGATCGCGGGGAACAAAAGAGCCGTATTATCCAGTTTTACCCAGGCGGGTCTGTGTTTTGACCTGCGCGCTCTTATCTTATGTTTTTCACTCATAAAGCTTATGATGGAGTAAATTCAAGGACTTCATCATCCTCCGTCTTATCTTTTATTTCTGTATCTGAAACACTGATCACAGGTTTTATAAAATCAAGTGTTTTTTCATAAGCAGCAAGCATATCCTCATGCAATGCTCTTATTTTATCCATATCCTCTTCATCTGCGGCATGCTCGAGTCTTGCTGCCTTTTCGGAAAGCTTTGAAGCACCGATCGTTGCCGATGTCGATTTTATCGCATGAGCTATGACTCCGTAGTTTTTAATATCGGCTCTGTCATAGTAAGTGCATAGAAGATCCTTTTTCTCGGCTGCGCTCTCGTAGTATTCAACAAGCATGGCTTCATAGAACTTTTCATCTCCGCCGCAGTTGCGGATCCCTTTTCTTACTTCTATTCCGCCGTCAAACAGCGCTGCCAGATGAGCAAATTCATCCCCGCTGTCAGGTATCGTATCATCCTTATTGTCTATTATGATTATCTTTTCCTTTGGAAGATAGGTCCGCAACATCTTTTCAAGAGCAAGACTGTCGATCGGCTTTGAAAGATAATCGGTAAATCCCTGGGAGATATATCGCTCCTTTGCACCTATTACAGCATCGGCTGTAAGACATATCATCGGAGTATCCTTATTTGCTCCGTCTTTTTGCTCCCTTATCGCATGCATTGCTTCAACGCCGTCCATTCCGGGCATGCGCTGATCCATTAAGATCACATCGTATGATATGCTGCCTGCCATCTCGATCGCCTCATTGCCCGAAAGCGCGGTATCGATCTTTATCTGTGTATCACGTAAAAACTCCGTGGCTACAACAAGATTCATCCTTGTATCGTCAACGATAAGTATCCTTGCGGCAGGTGCCTTAAAGATATCTGAATGCTTCTTTTTTTCGCCGGACTGCTTTTCAAATCTTGTCTTGAAATCGCCTATGGGCTCTGATGAGATCACTCTCTGCGGAAGCGTGATATTGAAAGTGGATCCTACTCCGTAGATACTCTCAACAGTTATATCTCCGCCCATCATGTCAAGAAGCCTTTTTGTGATGGCAAGACCCAGTCCCGTTCCCTCGATCGTGCTGTTCTTGTCAAGATCGACTCTTTCAAACTTTGTAAAGAGCTTGCCTATATCCTCCTGCCTGATGCCTCTTCCCGTATCCGACACAGAAATATTAAGTCTTATTACCTGATTGCCTGCGCCGTCCGTTATGATATCGCTTCCGCTCATCTTTAGGGCTATCCTTCCTTCGTCCGTATATTTTACGGCATTTGAAAGGATATTTGTTATTATCTGTCTTACTCTTACTTCATCTCCCCATAGTCTGTCGGGAAGCTTTTTATCGATCTCGGTCTCAAAATCAAGATTCTTTTCCTTAGACTTGAAATGGATCATGTTGCTGACATCGTTTAAAACAGAGCTTAGCTGATATTCGACATCGACTATATCCATCCTGCCCTCCTCGATCTTTGTAAAATCAAGGATGTCATTGATTATCGCGAGCAGGTTTTTTCCGGCACTGTCAAGGTTTTCGGAATAGTTCTTTATCCTGTCGATGCTTTTTTTGTAAGTCTGAGGATCGAATACCGCCTTTTCGCACTTTTCACTCTCGCGCAGTATCATCTCGTTCATACCAAGGACCGCATTTATCGGTGTTCTGATCTCATGGCTGGTATTTGCCAGAAAGTCGCTTTTTGCGGCATTTGCACGCCTTGCCTCGTCAAGAGCGATATCCTGCTTGATCCTTGCTCTGTCCGCTTCGTACTGAGCAAGGGCGCACATGATGACCTCGATAAGATACATCATCGGAAGACGCTGATAATACATCTCTGGGAACTGATATCCCATAAGATG
>CADAPR010000210.1:467-3023 GCA_902789785.1 uncultured Lachnospiraceae bacterium | reverse complement strand
AGAGGAACAAGGATCGAATATGAAAGCACCTGTGCCCAGAGTCTGATGAGCTTTTTAATACTCCATTTTGAATCAGTTGCAAAGTATCCGCTTATGAAAACGTATGCATTGACAGATGAAAGACACAGAGCATAAATGATCCAATAGATCATGTTCGTCATGCCACAGTCTATAGAGAGCTTTTCGATCTTCATTCCCTTTGTCATGTAGTGCATGGCTATGATCATGAGCATTGATATGATCCTTAAAAGTTCAAACCCGGTCTGTCTGTTATTCTTTTTGGTTGTCTGATTATTAAAATCGCTCATATCTAAATCTGTTCGTTCTGTCTGTGGACCATCGGATCCTCATATCTATCCATGAAATCATTTCCGAGCATGATCTTTTCATCGGCAAATTCTATCGCATCAACTACCGTAAATATCGATACCACTCTGTCCATATGCATCTCATCATAGTAGTTCATCATCTCCATGGGGAAACGGCCGCGTATTATGATGCAGTCGCTAAATTCTTCGGTATCATAATCAAGGACATCTCTCGGGTGAGGCTTGATGAATGTAACAGCATCCTTTGCATATTCGTTTATGATATCCCTCATCATCCGCTTTCTCGTTTCAAGATCGCATACGGGATCTGATAATATCATAACCTTCTTTTTGTCAGGATCTGCTTCGCTTATCTGCTTAAGCAACTGCTTCGGATTTTCCATGAAGATGTCTATCAGAAGATATCTGTCCTCTATTGATACGTTTTGTATCAGCTTTTTTCTTGGTACTTCGATATAAGCGTCATTCTTGTACTTGATGGCGTCAAGATTATTAACCTCCATATCCATACAGTACTTTGAATAACCGTTTTCTATGAAGATAAGTCCCATTTTAGCCATGAAAGCCTTAAGGCCAAAATGCCCTCTGTTTCCGTATCTGGCATCATCGCAATAGACAATCGTATCAAGCCCGTCTTCAAGAGCGTGATAATATATATGCTTATAATTCAGATAATATCCTATCGGATCCGAGTCACAGAATACATATATATCCTTATACTTCTTAAAATCCACGGGGACATTCTTTTCCTGAGCCTTTCCGAGAGCCTTTGTATACTTTATTCTCTGCAAAAGATTTAATACGAGATTTCCTCTATCCTTGTGATATGCCATCACCTCAGGCAGCTTCACATCTTCGATCTCGTCAAACATATATACTTCTTCAAAAAGTCCGCTGTCCTTTGCCCTGTCTTTTAAAGAACCGAAATCATTGGACATCGTGCTGAGAACAAGAGTCGCATTGCCCCTGGCTTCAGGTTTTAAGTTCAGCTCTTTTATAACAGCTATATATACATGATAAAATGTGTGACATACATATATTCTGTCTTTCATAGATTAAAGATCATACTCCTAAACGTTTGCGCAGATTTCGATATGTCCAAAGCAGTCTGTAGTAAACAAAGAATTCAAAAGTTGACTTTTGAGCCATGCCGATGAGCTTTTTCTCCTCATCTCCTACCCTTTCAAGATAGTATCTGTTGTTTTGAAACTTTGGAAATCTCTCCCTCATCTCATTACTTAATCTCTTGACAAACCCCATCCTTGCAGGTTTTACGCAGGGCATATAGGTAAAGAGTGTATTGACATAGAAAAGCTGTGTGAACTTAAACTCTATCTCTTCTTTAAACTCATCATAAAATCCAAGTCTTTTTGCTTCATCCAGTATTATTCGTCCAGCTTCCATACGATCCTCGCATCTTCTTTCAGAAAAGGAATGGACTGTTGATGTATCATGCTGATAGTAGTAATACAGCGGCTCTTTTACATATTCGAACCGACCTGCTGTCAGAAGATAGCCGTCGCTCATCGCATTGTCTTCATAGAATATGTCCTTTGGAAACCACAGTTTGTTATCGATTATCGTCTGTCTTTTAAAGATCTTTACACACAGACTGCCTCCGTCAAGTATAAGGCTTGCCTTTCTGTCATGATCAAGTTCTCCCACCTGATCATCCCTGGAATTGGCTTCTATCGTGCCGCTGATCTCATATGTATGATCGTTTACCATGACATAGTCGCATCCCACTACACCCGCGCCTGTACTTTCAGCTACATTAAGAAGCTTTTTATACATATCGGGTGAGATCCAGTCGTCAGCATCTATAAAGCCTATCCATTCACCCTTTGCTTCCTTTATGCCTATGTTCTTGGCTCCGCCCTGATGCATGTTCACTTCACTGTGGATGGCTCTTACAAGTGACGGATACTTTTTTTCATAGCTTTTCATTATCTCAAACGACGCATCTGTGGAAGCATCATCGACAGCTATTATCTCATAATCATCAATATCCTGATTTATAAGTGAGTCCAGACAGAACTTTAACTTGTCATCTGCTTCCATGTTGTAGACGGGTACGATTATACTTAACTTCATATGATCACTCTTTAGTTTCTTCCAAAAGATCGTTTGCTTTAAGCCTGTCTATTATATCTATGATATCGCTTACGGGAACACCGATTCGTTCACTAAGATCCAAAAGATCATTTTTTCCGTCGCAGTAGGAAAT
>CADAPR010000210.1:0-424 GCA_902789785.1 uncultured Lachnospiraceae bacterium | reverse complement strand
GCTGATATCGGAATACAGTCCGCGTTTTCCAAGCTGCGGCTCGCACAGTACCTTCATCCTGTAACGCGCATTCTTTTCGAGTATGTTAACGACTTCCATCATGGCATCATATGCTCCCTGAAAGCCCTCTTTTGATACAAAGTCCATGTTGTCGGCAGATGTATGATATTCGGCAAACTCGCCGAATTTGGATCTGCAGAAACATACAACGGGCAGATCCACTCCGGGTGCATTATACTGTCTCTCATCCGAACCGCGCTTAGTAAAGCCGTAAATCGTACGCTTTTCCTTGTAACTTAATACATTTAAAAGGACTCTGTCCGCGTAAGTATCCGCGTATCTTGACTGTATCATCGAATAATCATTGTCGTCTCCGACGCATGACAGAACAAATCCCGCTTTCAGATGCTTCTGTAAGTATTTA
>CADAPR010000209.1 GCA_902789785.1 uncultured Lachnospiraceae bacterium | reverse complement strand
CTCCATTTATCAACAACTTCTTCTTCAACTGCTTTTACTTCTGGTTTATCCTCAGTAATGCCCTCATCTGCCGGTTCAATAGGCTCAGCCCAGCATGAAACTACCTGCGTTTGGACAAGAATGATCATATTTCCGGTCAGATATTCATACTTCTCAACATTCGCATCGCAAACACCTGCCAGCCAGCCTTTACGGTAATCATCGCCCTCTTCTTCGATATCTTCAAACCAATAGTCAGTTTTATTAAATGCCCTTTTTGCATCTGCTTTTGACTCAAAAATGTAAAAATCCATCTCATCAAAACGTTCATCGATCGAAGATTTTGTCGACATGACATTAACGGATTCAACACCTGCCATTTCAAAATCTCTGCTTCTTTCGGTTTTAAATCCGCATGTTTCAACTATATCCTCAGGTGTATATATATTTCCTTGCTGTGTTGCACACCCTGATATCATAAGGCTCATTAATACTATGATCAGATTTACTTTTATCATTTTTTGCATCTTCTTTCCTCGTTGTATGTCAGTTTTTATCTTTCTATTATAATACGTAAAACTTAATGCTTTTTTATTGTTTATTCTAATATATTTCTTACATAATTCATATAGATAGATTCTGTATATCTTTGTGACATTTGTGTCACCGCGGAGAGTGGTTTGTATTTCGCGGTTTTTCGAGTATTGATACGATACAGAGCATATTTAGATCAAGTGGTTGAATCTTTAAATATTGGGATTTTTATTGTTTTGACTATATCAGTCATTTTGTTTTTTCGATGGCAGATATACATTTATGTAAACCGCCATGGTATAAAAGCGGGGCCCTCCATTGGCAGAAATGGAAGACCCCTGTATAGAGATTAAGGGAATCACCCCTTAAGTTCGCTATTGCTTATTCTGTATCATTTTTTCCTTGAAGGTAGATCTTAAGTGAAGGATGATGCCTATCACCGTCATGGTAAATACTATTGCTGTGATAATTCCCAGTAATAAGATAATGAATAATGCTATACCCATATGCTACCTCCTTTTTAATTGTTCTATATTGTTGACCCCCTTATGTCTGTTTCTGATTATATGTTATATCATATGATTCATGTCTTAAATGACAAAAAGAGCAAAATAGACACTCGTATTTTGCTCTTTTACTCTGTCAGATATATAGGCCTTTTAAGGCATTGATCGTTAAATACATACTCGGGAGTGATAAACGGATATGTTATCTCGTCTTCATAGTACCACGGATCTGATTCATGATATTCATTTATAAGAACATGAAACTGCTGTGCAGGCATGTATCCCTGTGCAAGCAAAAACGCCTTTTTGCCTTCCTTTTCACATACATCAACAACCATGACTACATGTCCGGGTGAACCGCCCTTTATAAAGATATCCCCTATCTGTATGTCTGATAGTTCGATAGATTGTGATTCCTTATCGAGCGAGAGCGTACTCGCAAACTTAAATACAGTTTCCAGATAGCTTTCAAAGCTATCATCCGAATCAGAGATGACACCATTGTCTACCCATGATACATCATTTCCGCCAACAAATATTCTCTTGCCGTTTTTAAAGCTTTTCCAGTCACATAAGAATCCGTTTACGAAATGAAAGGCTATCTTATCTTCCCTGCCGCTTGATCTCATGTATTCGGCATAGACCCGCATCACCGAATCGGCGCACTGTTGCAGGTTATTACCCGAAAGATACATATCAAATACGCACGCGGCATGATCGTTTGGCTTGACTGTTCCGTCAAACAACAAAACCGGGCTGTTATCAGGAAGTACTTTGTAGTTTCTTATAAATTCCCCAAGGCTTGCCTGCTCTTCATGAGTTCTTTCATATCCTTCGGGAACCAGGATACGTGTCTTAAGAGTATTCCCATCAGGATCTATCAGAGTCTTATATTCAGGAATCTTATTATCATCTGATCCGTCATTAATGATCTCAGGCGGTTTTTCTGTTTCAGGTGATATTTCAGTATCTTTTATATCAGTGTCAGTAGTCTGATCTGTTATTTCCGACTCCTGTACGACATTATCATTTGCTCCATTAGATGCACATCCTATGAGCGTACATATTAATATGATAAGTATAGGTATTGTTATCTTTTTCATATTGCTCATGTCTTTTACCTGTTTAATATACGATCGGTAAACAGATATATGTGAAACAGACTAGTTTCTGCAGATATCATTCCAGGTGCAGTCACCGCATATATCTTTTCTTATACCGGCTTCTATGATCTTTACTTTTACTGTCTCTATGAACTCCTTATAAGTCAGTTCATCACCTTCATTTAATCCACATGCATTTAAGACTTTTGTATCATACCTGTCTACTTTGTCATCACTTGTACATTTACCCGATTCGTTATTAGGGCAGTTCTCACATACAATATCAGTTTCTGTTTTCAGAATGATCTTCTGATATGGATCATTATTCAATTCATTTATTATTTTTCCCATATGGTCTGTGAAGTCTTCAGAATATCCTTTTCCTTTATAAAACTGAAAACACATGCCATGATGGGGTCTTAAATGTTTACTCATTTTTC
>CADAPR010000208.1 GCA_902789785.1 uncultured Lachnospiraceae bacterium | reverse complement strand
GCGCTTATGAGACAAAGGATGATCTTAAGAGCAAGACTGTCCTTTGAGTATTTGCGGCATATCAGTACAAGTATGATATTTATCAGGCAGACAAATACCAGCTGAAAGAATCCTTCATGTGAATACTCGGCATATGTGTATCCGTCAGGCAATTCTCCCTGTCGCATAAAAAGATAAACTATCTGTATCATGCTGTACATCATATATATAAGCAACAGGACTATGTTGACCGTTATCGCGATCAAAGGACTGTGATTTCTCTTGTCAGCAACCGGCTCATCAAGCCTCGGAAGTCTTTCAGTAAGTCTGTAGACCAGGGCATATGACATGAAGAATCCGGCAACGAACATAAAGATCAGATCTCCTATCTTAATATCCCAGACAAATGAAAACATGTCATCTATCTTGTTTGAAAAAATGATGTCAGAGGATATCAAAAGCGGCAGTATAACACACACAAGCGGTACGGATATCGCCAGTCCCGTCAGGATATACCAGATATTCTTTTTCTGTTCAGGCTTTGCATCATTTATATCGCCTGTTTCCTGTGAGCCTTCCTTTTTGCATGCGGCCGAAAAATCCTTAAAAGGTCTGAACACAAAACCTATAGCTGTCATTATGAATTCCAGGATGGCGGTAAAGTATCTTGCTGCATCCCATGTTCTGTCATCATAGATATTGTATAAAAACAGCATACAAAAGAGCAAAAAAATAAAAAGACAGTTAAAAGTTGCAAGTACATAGCTCGCACTTATACATATATCTATTCCCAGCAGGCATATCGCTACGATATAGAATATCGAAAATCTCTTTATTTTATTATTCATTTTTCTCATATAATATATGAAAAAGCCTATCGTTCCTGCGACAAAAAAAGGATATGCCAGTCCACGATCATTATGATACAGGCAGAATGTAAAAAATGCTGAATACAGCAGACATATAAGGCAGAGATTTTTAAATGATATCTTCCCGGTAACACTATTCATCGTCTTCATCCTCCACATATTCCATAAGATCCCCCGGCTGGCATTTTAAAATCCTGCACAGCTGTTCTATGGTGCTGACCTTTACCGCCTTTGCCTTCCCGTTCTTAAGGATTGACACATTCGCAAGAGTCAGTCCCAATTTATTCGATAATTCAGTAACACTCATCTTTCTCTTAGCGAGCATCACATCAATATTGAAAACCAGATGTCCCATCCAAATCACCTCTTAAATCGTCAGTTCATTTTCTTCCTTTATCTCAGCAGCTTTCATGACCAGATGTGAGAGTGCTGCAGCCGCTGTAGATATCGCAATGCCTATCACCACTATTACTATGATCACCATCATCACTACAGCCGCTGATATATCGAGGATCAAAAAGATCACATGCGCTACAAAAACAAATATCGAATCTCCCATGGCTAGATAAGCGATCCATTTAAGATACTTTGCATTCTCGACTGAAAAGGATTCATCCTTTCCGATATTTGATGATATCTTCCATCCTAAGATGAGTACCGCATAGCAAGGTACTGCACTTGCCCATAAAAGGATCATCCATGGACTCAGATTCTTTTCCAACATTGCTCGCTGCTCGACTAGATACATGCCAAATCTCGGCAGAATGACCATATATGTTAACAGTCCGCAGATTCCCACACCGAATATTATTATCTTAAGCCACTTGGCCAATGCTTCAGATCTCATTTTTTATCTCCTCCGTTGTCATCCAAATTTCAGATCCTGATAATGGTATACCACTTACGCAACAGCTTGTCAATAAGAATTTATCGAATTTCAATAAATATATTTTGAAAGCAAATAAAAAACTGCTGTTTTCACAGCAGTTCATCCAAATCTGATTTATCATAGAATTAGCATTATTCTTTAAAACTTGTCACCAGCGTCTGGCGTTTTCACATTCCGAAAGCAGTAGAAGATAATTCTCATATCTTACTCTGCTTATCAGCCCACTATCCACTGCCTGCTTGACACCGCAGACAGGTTCATTCTTGTGAACACAGTTATCAAATCTGCAGTCCTTCTCGTATAGCGCAAATTCCGGGTAGAATCCCGCCAGTTCCTCCTTGTTTATATCAAACAGTGAAAGAGAGGAAAATCCGGGTGTGTCAAATATGTATGAATTATCATCAAGAGCGATCAGTTCACTGTGTCTGGTCGTATGCTTTCCCCTGTCTATCTTTTCGGAGATAGCTCCGGTCTCCATTTTTTTGTTATCCTGAATGAGGTTTATAAGAGTTGACTTTCCTACGCCGCTTGGTCCAGCTACAGTAGTAGTCTTACCCTTTAATGCCCGTCTGATATCTTCTATGCCTTCATTTTTCTTTGCACATGTAAAGATAAGCTGATGACTAGAATCTTTATAAATCTGCCTTGTTCTTTCCAGAGTCTCATCATCTGCCAGGTCTGTCTTGTTAAAAACTATGATGCACGGGATATCATTCTGCTTCATCAATATCAGAAATCTGTCTAGAAGATTGAAATTCGGCTCAGGCTTCACTAATGCAAATATGACTAATGCCTGATCGACATTAGCCACATTTGGACGTATAAGGCTGTTTTTTCTATCCAGTATCTCGCTTATGTTT
>CADAPR010000207.1 GCA_902789785.1 uncultured Lachnospiraceae bacterium | reverse complement strand
GACTGCGTTGACAACGGTGAAGCACTTCACATGAAGGATGTCAAATGGGTAAGCAAACAGATGTGGGCACCCGATGTAGCTAAGAAAGACGGAAAATATTATCTGTATTTCCCTGCAAGAGACAAGGAAGGCATTTTCCGTATAGGCGTTGCAGTAAGCGACAGCCCTGTTGGACCTTTCAAGGCAGAAGATAACTATATCGAAGGCAGCATGAGCATAGACCCAGCAGTATTTGAGGACGAAGACGGAAAATATTACATGTACAACGGAGGTCTCTGGGGAGGTCAGCTTGAAAAGTGGCAGACAGGCTCTTTTGTCAAGGGTGATCCTAACATGATACCCGGAGCAGACGGACCTAAGGGTGATGAAGCAGCACTCGGACCGTTTGTTGCTGAAATGAATGAAGATATGAAGTCTTTTAAAGAGACACCAAAGATGATCCAGATACTGGATGAGAACGGTGAGCCTCTAAAAGCAGGCGATGAGGACAGAAGATATTTTGAAGGCCCTTGGATGCACAAGTACAACGGACTTTACTATCTGTCTTATTCTACAGGTACTACACATTACCTTGTATATGCTACAGGTACAGATCCTAAGGGGCCGTTCACATACAGAGGAAGGCTGATGGAGCCTGTCCTTGGCTGGACAACGCATCATTCTATCATTGAATATCACGGAAAATGGTATCTTTTCTACCATGATTGTGAACTCTCAAACGGTATCAATCATAGAAGAAATGTAAAGTATACCGAGATAGAATACAATGCTGACGGAACAATTAAGACCGTGTTCCCGTATGATCATCTTGAGAAATAATAGGCAGTTTACATAATTCGGAAACAAAAATGCAAAGACCATATATGAGGCAGTATAAACAAAATGCCTTGTATGTGGTCTTTTTCGATACTGAAAAAAGTTGACATATTTTGGCGATTTGCCTATAATTTAATTGACATAATATGGATACTAAGGGGATACTATGCAAAAAAATACGTGGGTGATATTTTTACTCATTACAATAGATGTTTTACTGATATGTATCTGCGGCTTCTTTTATATCAAAAAGGACAGGATTGAACCCAGGATGGCATTCACTGCAGACAATACGGTATATACTCCGGATATGGATACATCGCTTCTTACTGCAGGGATGACAGCAACAGATAACAAGGACGGGGATATGACCGACAGAATCGTTATCGAAAAGATCCTTGAAAACAAGGAAAGAAATGTCGCGGTAGTTTACTATGCTGTCTGCGATTATGACGGCAATGTTGCAAAGGCATCGAGAGAATTTCCGGCCAAGTATCCGCAGGATACTTTAAAGACTGAGACCGGAAGCGGTGCAAATAATTAACGGTATTATCATGAAAATGATGATATATACGCTTCACAGAACACAGAGAGGAGAAAACTAATCGGAATGAAGAAGTTTTTAGCATTGGTATTAGTTGGTGTTATGACTTTCTCAGGTGCGGTTTTCGCAGCTCCTTCACCTTCTGCACAGGCAGTAAGCGCAACTGCCTCAAGCAACAATGACGGTGGAAAGACTGCTTTACAGCAGGCTGCTGAAGACGCAGGTATGAGCGAACAGGAATACAGCAACAACTCGGTTGTTACCATCGATGGAATCGACGATGTTGCACCTATGGGAATTCCTACAGGCATCTACCTTAACGGAAAGAAACTCAACTATACGATCCATATCTTCAAACTGGGCAAGAATGTAGTAAAGTCTGTAAAGGATTTTGCAGGAAACAGAAAGATCATCAACACGTTCGGAATAAAGAACGGCTTTGATCAGAGCGTTCAGACAAGTTTCTATTGTCCCAGAATCAAGTCTACTGACAAAGTAAGCGTTTACCAGAAGGTAGGAAACGAGATGGTTAAGCTTACAAGTAAAGTTAGAGACGAACATGTAGATGTAGTCCTTAAGGGCTCAGGTTACGTAGTAGTTTTAGCTGAGTAATCAGCACAGTTATTTTATCATGCATGATAAGGCCCACAAATAATTTGCGGGCAGTCAAGTTTTTTCGTGAAGCGTATCCCGAAAGGGTCAGCCCTCCTCGAAAGGGGAGGGCTATATTAAAGAAATATCAGATGGACAGAGTTTTTGACATACATAATCATATACTGTGGGGTGTTGATGACGGATCCGAGTCGATCGAAATGAGCCTTAGGATGTTAAAGATGGCTCAGGATGACGGAATAACAGATATCATTTTAACTCCGCATAATAAGCCCAACAGAAGAAATATATATGCCTTTGAACAGGTAGAAAGAATAGATGAACTAAAACGTATAGCCAGAAAAGAAGGCGTATATATAAATCTGTATCCGGGCAACGAGATATTCTACAGATCAGATGTCAGTGAAAGATTAAGCATCGGCAAAGCGGCTTCAATGGCCGGTTCGAGATACATCCTTTTGGAATACAGCCCGATGGATGACTGGGAGCATATCAAAAGAGGCGTTGAAGATATGCTTATGTCTGGATATTTCCCTATCATCGCTCATGTTGAGAGATATATAAATGTGATGAAGGAAACAGACAGGGCATACGAACTTATAGATAAGGGATGCTACCTTCAGATAAACGCCTCTTCTCTAATG
>CADAPR010000206.1 GCA_902789785.1 uncultured Lachnospiraceae bacterium | reverse complement strand
CCCATCTTTGACACCTAAAAAGCCGCAATCCCAGTATATATCTAGGATTACGGCTTTATTTTTATCTCGCGAAAAGCGTAATGCTGCGTAAACTTTTTAGAAAAGGATGCCTTGCCTGCGGCAAGCCTCTGAATCTAAGTGGAAGCCGGGCATCTATGCCAGCCTCAAGTTCATATCCGCTTGATTACCTTTTATCATGAGCCATATATCTGTCAAGGCTGCGGAGCACCGCTGCGCGGCTACGGCCTTGACAGATATATGACTCATGAGGACTGTTTGACAAGCGGATATGAACTAAGGGTGTCCGACATGCGGATCACCAGTCATAACCCTTTTGTTCTCCTGATTATCCCTGCCATTGACTTAGGGGTTATCAGTTCATAGTCAGTTCTGAACCCTGCATTTTCATGTAGTGAGTCTGTCACCTGTGTTCTTGTATAGCTGGGGATATATCCATGTTCCCCGACTTTTCTCATATCCATTTCTCTGAGAGTTCTTATTATCTCTTCACAGGTGTATTTATCGCCGAGTTTCTTTTCCAGTATTCTGTAAATCATAAGAGCAATAAAGCATGTGAGGAAGTGAGCTTCAATCCTGTCGTCTCGCTGCAGGTATACAGGTCTTGCTTCAAATTCGGATTTCATTATCCTGAATGACTCCTCGATTTCCCATCTGTCATGGTTTATCTTTGCTATGTCAGCAGGATCATCATCGAGATTGGTGCATACGGCATAGAAACCGTCGTACCTTGATTCCTCAGCGATGGCTGTTTCATCAAGCTCATACATAGCCCTGCTTGCGATCTCTCCGTCGTTTGTAAATGGAGTCTTCTTTATGAATCTCTTTGCATCATTCTGTGAGCGCTTATCAGCTGAAGATGGTTTTTCAATAAGCTTTCTTGCTCTTTCTATCTGCCGGTTTCTTACAGTCTGCTGATACTCTTTGTATTTTAGAGAGTAGGTAACAATAATGGTCTGGTCGAAGGTTATGTCTCGTTCTTCGTCATAGCCCTCGATCAGCTTTTGCTTATAGAAAATCTTCTTTCTGTTTTCCGGAGTATCCTCGAGTTCTGAAATATCATACTTTTTCTTACTGCCTTCAAGATCCCAGCCTTTAGGGTCGAGACACCAGTCCTTTAAATCTGCCTTAAGCTTTTTAATCGACTGGGTGGTTATGAAGCTTCTTTCACCATAGTTATTGAACTTCCTGTTTGCATCAGAAGAAAGTCCTGCATCAGTACATACGATAAACTTTGATAATTCAAAGTCACGCATGATCTGCTGCTCAAGAGGCTTCAGCGATAACTGTTCATTCTGATTTCCCGGATTGATGCAGAAAGCAAGCGGTATCCCTGACTTGTCCATAAACAGTCCCATCTGGACTATGGGGTTAGGACGATGCTCTTTGCTGGGACCATACTGCTTAAGTCCGTTTTCGTGTTCCATTTCAAAGAAGTAGTTTGTACAGTCATAGAAGAGAACACCGGTATTTCTTTTTACAAGCTTTTTGGAGCGTTTGTAAAGCTCTGCCTGTATCGTGTCGGAATTCTCAGAAAGTGTGGTAAGGGCACGGTATACCTGATGAAGTTCAAACTTTGGTTCCTCAATAAGCTCCTGTGATTGTTCATAACAGGAGAGCTTTGATGAGGGGAAGAGTATCCTTCCGTAGATGAGTCTTGAGAGTATGTTATCAAGATCATACTCAAAGGAACTGTCTTTCTTTATCTTTTTACAAATGGATGGCAGGCCCAGCTGATAATAGATCTGCTGCAGGAAAAGGTAGCCGGCATTAAAGGCAAGGCGTACATCTGCATCAACGACCTTGTCTGTGGATAGTGGTATCAGCACTTTGTGGTCAGAAGCAGCCTCTTCTTCATTCATGATACGGAGCTGTTCCTTAGCCCACGCATCAACATCATTCACACCGTATATTTCCCGGATTGATTTTTCTGTACCAAGCTTTTTGACTATTTCTGATGAATTCTTTCCATCCCTCCTGACCGATCTGATGATGTAATAAGAAATAGCGTTTTTAGATTTAACTTTGTTTAATCTCACCGTAAGACCCTCCCCAATATCTAGTTCTATTATAACACAATACGGCATTACGGTATACAAGATTTTGCAATTTGAGCAAAAAAATAACCCATTACTGGGTTTCAGCGATTTTGGGTGTCAAACTTCCGTATCCGTCAAGAATTATATCCGGGTAAGAAGCCGTATCACCGTGATCCCGGTCCAGGCACATTATCCGAAAATCATATTCCGTTCCGAAAGTATCCGTCAGGTTAACGAGCGACCTTACCGGTCCTCCGTCTCTAAATCCCGGCAGATACCGTCCTGTTATAATCAAAATCTTTCTCATATCTTCTCTATAATTCTCCGTATCAGATGGTAAAATCGCATGCACAGATCATACATCTTATTATATTACGCTCCCGATAAAAGTCTAATGGTAATATACATTTGTACAGAAGATTTACTGAATATAATACTAAAGTTTTGCGTCAATTGTCCGATATATAAGATAGACGTGCAAGGATGCAGCTTAAAACGGATGGAACCGATCCTGTTTTATGCTGCTTTTTTGTTTACTTACGTAGTACTTTGGGAATTGAAAATCATCCCGGTTTGAGTTATACT
>CADAPR010000205.1 GCA_902789785.1 uncultured Lachnospiraceae bacterium | reverse complement strand
ACTGAAGATATTCCTATGATGATGCCGAGCATGGTAAGAAAGGTTCTCTTCTTGTTTGATTTAAGATTGGCTAGTGCAACCTTTAAATACTCTAACAGTCTTTCCATTACTTATCCTCGCTCTTGTTTGCTTCAAGTTCCATGCCTTCTGTTATCTCTGTTTCTCCGGCGATTATGACCGTATCTGACTCGTTAAGTCCTGAGACGATCTCTATCATCTCCGAATTGTATGCTCCCACTTCTACATCGACCTTTACCGCCTTTTTATCTCTGAGCACATATACATATTCCCCGTTTGTGTCAGAGTAAACAGCTCCCTTTGGTATCTGAAGCACATTGTCTATCGAAACGGTATCAATAACAGCCTTTGCTTCAAGACCCAGTATTATTATCATCATCAGGAGCATCAAGTTTTATCTCCATTCCGACGTTTGATGTCTGGCCTGCATCTCTGCTGGTCATCCTGTCTATCCTGTCGACCTTGCCGGTATACTCCTTGTTCTTTATCTTTACAGTGGCGCTCTGGCCTTCTTCGATATTTTCTATATCATATTTGCTGACACTAAAGCGTATAACGATATCCTTTGATGATTCCAGTGTAAGGAGTAAAGAGCCGTTTGCAACATTGCTTCCACATTGCTTCCCTTAACGGCATCTATTCCCGTGACTACGCCGTCGAATTCTGCAACTATGCCGTTCTTTGCATTCTCATATCTGTTGTGCTTATCGCTGCTTGCAAGTTCATTGGCTGCCTTGTCTGCTTCAAGCTGTTCCTTTGCACCGCTAGTCATCAAACTCATCTGTGTGGAAGCCTTCTGGCTTGTCATCTCAGCCTTGTATTCCTTGCATGCGCTAAGCTGGAGATTGAGTCTGTTAAGCTCATCCTGCATGGCAACAAGATCACTGTTGTACTGCTGTTCGTATGCGTTTGTCTGAACCAGTTTTGAAAGATTCTCATATTCCTCTGAATCAGGTCTGTCAGCCCAGTCGATAAGTGATACCTGAAGCTTTGCTCCTTCGTCTGCAAGAGCTGCCTTCTTTGAATTGATATCCTTCTGAAGCTGTGTGACTGCAGCCTGTGTATCCGTTATCTGCTGATCGAGTACCGAAAGGTTTCTGTTTGCTTCGCTGTAAAGTCCTGCAGTCCTACCGCTCGTCTGCATTGAATTGTTGTAGCTTCCAAGCTGTGACTGTGCATTAAGATCAGCCATCGCAATGTTGTAATCAAGATTCTCTTCATCGTAAGTCATTAAGACATCGCCCTTTTTGACAAAGTCACCCTTTTTTACATTGATCGATCCTATCTTGCCGTCTATCTGTGAATAATACTTGAGTATGTTATCAGTCTCTACAAAACCGTTGAGTTCTACCTTCTGCTCAAGAGTTCCCCTTGTAACCTGAGCGGTATCCACCGACTGCGCTGCATGACCGTTTAATGCTCCTAAGCATGTCACAACAAGAACTGCAGCAAGTCCCCCTGCAATGATCTTCTTCTTTTTGCTAAGTCCTTTTATCTTACTTAAAATCTTCATTGATCTTATCCTCCACTACTCTCCCGTCTTTTATCCTTATGGTTCTCTGTGCATTCGCTGCGATCTCGTTGTCATGCGTGATCAGTATGATCGTTCTGCCGTTGTCATACAGCTCCTTTAATATCCCCATGATCTCCTTTGTTGAACCTGAATCCAGGTTACCTGTCGGCTCATCGGCCAAAATGATCGGCGGAGCCTGAGCTATGGCTCTTGCTATAGCCACTCTCTGCTGCTGACCTCCCGACATCTCAGAGGGCTTATGTGTCTTTCTTCCCCCCAGCCCTACTCTGTCGAGTGCATCGCTGCTTAGCTTTTCCCTTTCCTTCTTTGGAACATCCCTGTACATGAGAGGCAGTTCCACGTTTTCGATCGCTGTCAATGACGGTATCAGATTGAATCCCTGAAATATGAACCCTATCTCCTTGTTCCTTATATCAGACAGTTCATCATCACTCATGTTTGAAACATCCTGATCGTGAAGCTTGTATGTACCGCTAGTCGGTACATCAAGACATCCTAACATGTTCATAAGAGTTGATTTGCCTGATCCTGACTGACCTATGATAGCAACGAATTCATGTTCATCGATCGTAAGGCTTACGTGATCCAGGGCTCTTACTTCATTCTCGCCCGGATTGTAGATCTTGCTGATATCCGTTATCTCTACCAGTTTTCCCATTACATACTCCTCTTTTTACTTAAGACCATCGTCCCTTTGTATATTATACGGTGTATAATATTGTTTACGTCACATACTATACAGCGTATATTATTGTTTGTCAACCAACAAATTCAATATTAATCAATTTTTAATAATTTTGGGCAAAAAAATCCCCTTGCCCGCAATCCGGCAGCTTATAAGTGTCTGTTTACTTGGCAAGGGAAAATATCTTATTCTTCAGTCTCTTCTGATTCCGCATCCGGATCATACTCAAGTATGTCCCCGGGCTGGCATGAGAGCGTGTCGCATATCGCTTCAAGTGTGGAAAACCTTATCGCGCTTATCTTGCCTGTCTTTATCTTTGAAAGATTTACATTGCTGACCCCGACTTTCTCCGAAAGCTCATTTAAAGACATCTTTCTGTCTGCCATAACCCTGTCCAGTCTTAATACTATCTTACCCATATCTGTTACCTCGCTTATAATCATCATCGTTCTCTCCCTTTTACTATATTTCTTAAAGTGTTTCATCAACTTCCTGCTGAAGTATGAATCCGTAATCCAGTATGCAGTAGACGCACCAGAATACTATCCCGCTCATTATAGCCGTACCGACTCCCGAGAAAAGAAGTGCTGCTATGGTGATTATCACAAATACGAGCTTTAATCTCTTGAGTACAGCAGGATCAAACGGTGTCTCGCTGTCTTTTATCAGAACGAATGCCTTCTGGATCATTATATAGATGGCTGTTGCGATCAGACATATAAGGAAACCGCCAAAGCACTCGCCCATTAAAATCTGTGCTATCTTGCCTTCGCTTATCGCCTTATCAAGGTTAAAGTTTACACCGATGAGACCGGCAGAACTTATATCATCCATTGTCATATATCCTGAAAACTCATCTGTAATACCATCTGCAACCCTAAATCTTATTATTCCGTCACTGTTGTAATCCTCGATCTCTTGCAGCGAATACCGTGATCCCCCCTATCAGACACAGCACTGTTGCTATGATCATCAAAATACTGAAAACCTTTGTTACTTTTCTTGCTACTTCGCAACTCTTCTTAACGTTTGCTAACTTTGCTTCCTGTTCTCTCATCTTTTTTATCTCCTTTTATCCCTAACCTTTAATCAATCTGTTTTTTTACTTTCTGAATCTTTTTCTCTCGAGATTTATGAACTCTTGATCACCGCGTCCGGTTTTCTCCTGTTCATGAGCTTAATATATCACTGTGATTTATCTTTGTCAACAACTTTTTAATGTTTTTCATTAAATTTTTAACTTTTATTGTTATCATTATTTATGTATACCATTTATGTTAACTATGTTGGGTAATAAAAAAGGAAGGCCAGCTCAGCCTTCCTTAACAGTTATCCTTATTGTATTTACGCCATTTTTCTTGCAAAGCTTTCCTTGGGCATAGGCTTGTCGTATACATAGCCCTGGATCATATCGCAGCCCTCTGAC
>CADAPR010000204.1 GCA_902789785.1 uncultured Lachnospiraceae bacterium | reverse complement strand
GATATCCCGCCTTCTATCCCAAGTCTTGGATTGAATGTCTTTTTTGCGATCTCTTCTCCGTCCGGTGCTGATATGATGACATTAAGCGAATCAGTACAGTCGGATATATCCATGACTTCTCTTACCTCATCTTCTATCATCTTTCTCGGAACGGAATTGATCGCCGCATTTCCTGTCATTTGATCAAGTCCCGGTCTTGTCACTCTTCCGATGCCTTTTCCGCCGTCTATAAAAATTCGTGAGAGTCCGTCCCTTACAAGCGAAACAGCTGCATAGATCAAAATGCCGTTTGTGATATCCGGATCATCTCCGCTGTCTTTTCTTACACCGCAGCTTACAAAGTCATTTTCTATAACTATATCCTCTATAAGAGGTTCATAATCGATCCCTGCAGGCGTACTTATCCTTATTGAGTTTTTCCTGCTTCCCAAAAGCAGCATGCTCGCAGCTGCCTTGGCTGCCGCAGCCGCACAGCTTCCGGTAGTAAATCCAGATCTCAAATCAATCCATCCCTCATCATATACAGTAATGCGTTGCATATGGCAGCCGCAACGTTGCTTCCGCCCTTTCTTCCCCTGTTTATCACATGATCTATGTCACTGTTTATTATCAGTTCCTTTGCAGCCTCAACATTGACAAATCCTACCGGTACTCCCACAATGAATGCCGGTCTGTATCCTCTGTCATAGCTTTCTCTTAACGTGATCAACGCAGTAGGCGCATTACCGATAACAAATATGACTGGCTTATCCATCGTCATTGCTTTTTCCATGCTCACGCTGGCCCTTGTAACGCCTCTTTTGACTGCTTCATCTGCGATATCATCATCTGCCATGAAGCAATGTATGCTGCATCCGTATTTTTCAAGCTCTTTTTTGTTTATCCCCGAAAGAGCCATATTTGTATCCGTTACGATCGCTGCCCCGTTTACTATGAGTGATTTAAATACATCCAGAGCATCCTTTGAAAATACAAGAGTATCGGCATAATCAAAATCGGCTGTCGTATGTATGCATCTCTTTATTACGGGAGCATATCTTTCATCAAGCGCGATACCTCTGTCTTTAAGTTCTCTTGATATGATCTCAAAGCTTCTCTTTTCAATTTCAGACGGTCTTACATATTCAATGTCCATTTATTATCTCTCTGATGCTTTCTATGAGCATCCTGTTAGATCCTTGATCCTTTATCGCTATCCTGTAAAATCCTTTTTTTAGCCCCGGATGCTTCGATAGATCCCTTATCAGTATCTTTTTAGTGATAAGCTTCTCATAAAGCTCATGCTTGGATTCAATCAGGATGAAATTCGTATCGCTGTCATATACTCTTATTCCTAGCGATCTTAGCTCACTTTCAAGATATTCCCTGCCCTTTTTGATCAAACCAAGTGATGAATCCAAAAAGCTGCTCTCACTGATAAGTGATATCCCTGCCTTTATCACTTCCTGCGAGATGGCGGAGAGATTCCATTCCGCAAGCTCATTTCTTATCCTTTTTATGATAGTTTCATCTGCCATCACATATCCCGTTCTGATGCCGGGAAGAGCAAACAGCTTTGTCATTGATCTTAATATGATAAGCTTCTTATATCTTTTAAGCATGCTCTTAACATCAAAGCCTTTAAGACAGCTTTTTGAAAGATGAAAAAAGCTCTGATCCAGTACTACAAATGTATCGTTTGTATCCGCCTTTTCAAGGATCGCCAAAAGAAGGTCTTCATCAATGTTTTTTCCGGTCGGATTCCAGGGATCGCAAAGAAATATCAGATCCGTATCCTTATTGATCCGCTCAAGGATATCCGATGTCAGTATGAAGTCATCATCCTTTTTTAGATAATAAGTCTCTATATTGCAGTTATGTAAACCATTGAGTGCATATCTGTATCCGCTAAATCCCGGTTCTGTCAAAAGCACATTTTCAGGTTCAAGAGCTCTTGTTATCGCAAGGATCAGCTCGCTTGCACCGTTACCCGCAAAAACGCATTCATAACTTATGCCTTCATGTGCTCCGATGCATTCCCGTACGCTTACCTGCAAGATGTCAGGATATGAGCCTGCTCTGGCTACCCCTTCATTTATCGCATCATACATCTTTGTGGGTATGCCAGCCGGATTAAGACTGACCGAAAAATCATGATCTATTCTGTTTCTGTATATATCTCCGCCGTGATCCATCTTTCCTTTTTGTTTACATAATCTGTATAATTATGTAAACTATAATCAGCATTAATATCGCTTCGGACAAAAACATCAGTCTGTTTGCCCGTTTTATATCTTCGTTTTCTATGTTCTTGTTATTATCTCCGATGTAGGGTTTGCTTACCCTGACTCCCCCGTAATATGAGTCTCCGCCAAGCTTTATCCTTAGCGCTCCCGCACAGGCGCTCTCAGTCTGTGCCGAATTTGGGCTCTTATGATTTAATCTGTCTCTTCTCCATATCCTTATGGATGCTCCGGGATCGTATACGCTGTCAAAGAGAGAAAGCACCATACAGGCAGCTATCATCAGGACTCGTCAAGCTTTGCCGCTGCTCTTCCATAGTAGCGATACCTCTCATTGTCATATCCTATCATCGAATCCATCGTATTGATCGCCTTATAGAGCATGCCTGCGACAGGACCTGCTATCGCGGTGTAAAGAAGCGGTGCTATGACTCCGTCGGAGGTATTTTCGGCAACCGTCTCGACTGTCGCACGTATCATCGCGTTTCTATCAAGCCTGTCTGTATCTCTTCCGACTATCATCGAAAGATCATATCTTGCCTTTTTATCATCATTCTCAACTAAGTCATGATATACCTTCATGCTCTCATTATTCAGACTTTTTGCCGCAAGGATGAAGCATGTGAGTATAGCTTCTATTGCCGTTCCCAGATAGATATTTAT
>CADAPR010000203.1 GCA_902789785.1 uncultured Lachnospiraceae bacterium | reverse complement strand
TTCGTTGTAAAACTCAGTTTTTATGCGTTCAAATTCAACCTGCTTGTCTTCAAACGTCTTTAATCTGTTTATCTCTTCGGTCTGAACAGCTATCTGTTCGTCTTTTCTGGTATTATCTTCGCTGAGCCTGCTCACCTGAGCCTTAAGATCGTCTATCTCGCGAACAGCATCCTTTAATGATGAATATCCGGATACATCAACGTATTCCTCATCATCTTCAAATACGCTGTCGGGAAGTATCCTGTTAACGACAGGTACATTCTTTAAGATCGGAGCGAGAACTCCCGAGCCAAAACCGCCTACATCGAGCTTTACAAGGGCGCAGAGGATCGCAACCCATACTAGGATGATGATTACCGTTGTGATGAACACCGGTATTCCGCTCCCCTCATCATCCATTATGCGGGCTTCTTCATCAGCAAGCTCCTTTGCCCTTTTCTTGGCTTCCTTTTTGCGGGCTTTCTGTTCCTTCTTTTCTCTTTTCTGTTCTTCCTTGAATTGCTTTTGGCTCTCCTTCAGTTTTGCAACTTCGGGATCCATCGGTTCTTTAGCCATCCTGTATGTTGTCCTTTACCTGATTGTTTGCTTTTATACGTTCTCCGTATGTGTAGCTGACCAGTTCGTCCACTTCCTTGCTCTCTGCGGCATTTACTTCGTGTTTGAACTCTTCAAAGCTGTTCTCTTTAAGCTTCTCGTGTATCTTTCTTTCCTGCATCGCATCCGTAAGCCTTATCCTGGCCTGTTCAACGGCTTTGCGAGCACTTTCTACATGTTTTTCCTGTTCTGAAATCTGTTCCTTGATGTTTTCGATGGCTCTGTCATTATCACGCATATCGGCAAGGTTAAGTATCTCTTCTCTTAACTCTCTGCCCCTTTTTTCATACTCAAGCCTTCGATTTATCAGATGATCTCTCTTTGCTTCCTCTTCATCAAGCTTAGCCTGGGCGGAAGCAAATACCGCCTTGGCCTGATCTTCCATTCGATACTTGATATCAAGGACGTTTTGTAACTTGTATTTAAACTTTGCCATAATCTATCCTTATGATGCGTCATCAAAGATCTCTTCCATGAGTTTTAAGCTCTCTTCATAAGCGAATTTCTGATCAGTATCCTGTAAAAGAAACTCGTTTACTGCATCAATCTTATCTATGGCATAATCGATGTTCTTGTTGTTTCCGCGCTTGTAAGCACCGATGTTTATGAGATCCTCGCTGTCATTGTATGTGGCAAGAACGTTCTTAAGCTTGCCTGCCACCTTTTTGTGTTCCTTATCGACTATCTGGCTCATGCAACGGCTTATAGACTGTAAAACATCTATGGCAGGATAATGATTCTTATGAGCAAGTTTTCTGTTTAGCATTATATGCCCGTCAAGGATCGATCTAGCTGTATCTGTTATAGGTTCATTGAAATCATCACCGTCTACAAGGACAGTATAAAGACCCGTTATGGAACCTTTTGCATCGCATCCTGCTCTTTCCAAAAGCTTTGGCATCTCCGAATATACGCTCGGTGGATATCCTCTTGAAACAGGCGGTTCTCCTCCTGCAAGACCTATCTCACGCTGAGCCATGGAAAAACGTGTCAGTGAATCCATCATAAGAAGGACATCTCTTCCCTGATCCCTGAAATACTCGGCAATGGCTGTCGCAGTCTTTGCCGCCTTGTTTCTTTCAAGAGCAGGCCTGTCACTCGTTGCGACAACAACGACAGACCTTTTCATACCTTCAGGTCCAAGATCTCTTTCTATGAATTCTCTTACCTCTCTGCCTCGCTCTCCTATAAGAGCGATAACATTTATATCCGCATTGGTATTTCTCGCAAACATGCCCATAAGGGTCGATTTGCCGACACCGGAGCCTGCAAATATACCGATACGCTGGCCTTTTCCTATGGTGAGCAGTCCGTCAACAGCCTTTACCCCAAGGCTAAGCACCTCATCGATTATCTTTCTTGACATGGGATCCGGAGGCGGTGCCTCAACAGAATATGCTCTTCCGTCTATTATCTGTGATCCGTCTGTCGGTCTTCCGAGTCCGTCAAGCGTCTTTCCAAGAAGCGCATCGCTAACCTGTACGGTGAGCGGTCTTTCGGTATTTACCACTATATTTCCGATGCCTATGCCTTCGGTAGATCCATACGGCATCAGCTGAGTCTTTCCTTCCTTGAATCCGACCACTTCCGTCATGATCGGCTGTGCAAGAGTATCGTCCGGATATACGAAACATACATCACCCAGTCTCGCATCAGGCCCCATGGACTCTATGGTGAGCCCCACGACATTGACGATCTTGCCTTTTCTTGCAAAAAAAGACTCTTCTGCAACCTTAATATATTTTTCAAAATTTATCTTGACTGCATCCAAGTCCGTTTTCTCCTTTTATTCGCCGTTGTACGCCAAAAGCATGAGCTTCTTTTTGATGGCTGTCAGCTGTGTCTCCACACCGCAATCGAAAATGCCGTTCGCTGTCTCTATAAGAGCATCACCGCTCTTCATGGTCAGATCCTCGACAACATCGATTATGACATCTTCCGCCATCGCCGCATCGGCAAGCTCTTTTTTGCCTCTTTTTTGCGTTCATAAACGAATTTGTAATCTTCCTTGCTTACATGTACTATATAGTTTTTAGAGCCTTCAACCTTCTGCATCGCATTGCGCAAAAGGTTTACAACGATATTCTTTTCTTCAGAAAGGTCAACCTGAAAGACCTTTTCATATATGTTTGTTATATATCTTACAAACTTGGGCTCGAGTTCAAATAAAAGCTCGGAATACTCTTCTTCATGCTTTCTTTTATCTTCCTCGAGGATCCTTCTTTCTTCCTCAAGTTCCATGTAGCCGGTGTTTCGGCCTTCCTGATAGCCTTCGCTCTTTGCTGCCTCGAGCGCTATAGCTTTGTCTCTTGCCACTTCTTCGGCTGCTTGATTCTTCATTACGGCAATGTCCGCCAAAGCCTCCTCGACAAGCCTGTGCTTTAGTTCCTCGACTTCGGCTCTTACCTGCGCTTCACTCGGAATTTCTTCTTTGGCCGGGTTTGCCTTTATCACGTTGGATTGAGCTGCTTCATTATCTGTTTCACCCTCAGGCTCATTATCATCTACAAGGCCCTTTACCATCTCAGCATCAAGTTCGCTGAATACAGCAGGTTCTGCATCTGCCTCAGTATCCTCATCCAATCCCTGATTTTCATTCTGAGCAGGAACGCCGTCAGGAAATATATATTTGATCCTCTCAAGGGACTGTTCAACTTAGACAATGATCTCGTCTCCTCCGCCACGTGATATTACTATCTCTGCACTGTCTTCGAGCTTACGTATTATATTAACTATCTTCTGCTGTGCTTCTTCAACATCCTTCATACGTACAGGTCCCATGAATTCCATATCTTCCTTGATCATGGTCGCAAGACGCTTTGAGAGGTTATTGAATATCGCATTCTGAACCTGTTCGTTCGAGCCTTTAAGGGCAAGCGCGAGGTCATTGTTGTCAACATCACGCAGCACTCTCTGGATAGCTCTGTCGTCCAGAAGCAGGATATCCTCGAAGACGAACATCTTCTTTCTGATATCGTCCGCAAGCTCGGGCTCTTCAATCTCGAGTATCTCCATGATGTGCTTTTCTGTACCACGGTCAACGGAGTTGAGTATCTCAACAACCTGATCGACACCGCCGATGATGGTGTAATCCTGGTTGACAAGGCTTGCGAGCTTGCTTTCGAGCATCTTTTCAACCTCTTTGATGACATCGGGGCTTGTTCTGTCCATCATAGCCACACGCTTTGCAACATCAGGCTGTCTCTCTGCCGGCAGAGCGGAAATGACAGCACCCGCCTGAGCCGGTGCAAGATATGACAGAATGAGCGCGATAGTCTGAGGATGCTCATCCTGGATGAAGTTAAGCAGCTGTCCGGGGTCTGTCTTTCTGACAAATTCGAAAGGCTTGACCTGCAGACTTGCAGTAAGCTTTGAGATGACACTGACAGCTTCTTCGGATCCGAGCGCTTTTTCGAGCAGTTCCTTGGCATAGCTGATACCGCCTTCTGCGATATACTGCTGTGCAAGACATACCTGATAGAACTCGTCTATCACCTGTTCCTTGACACTGGGAATGATGCTTC
>CADAPR010000202.1 GCA_902789785.1 uncultured Lachnospiraceae bacterium | reverse complement strand
AACTGCAAGAACTACAAGTCCTATCCAGCATTTTTCAAGCCTTTCCATGACCTCGTCATGCGACATCACAAAGTAGCCGATAAAAAATCCCATGCCGTAGATACCGAACCTGTAAACCACTATGATGGGAGTATTGAGTATCTGAGCCGATGCATAGATAAGGACTGTCATGATAAGCGCTATAACAACGTTTGTTTTACTGCATATGTTATAGAATCTGTCCTTTTCGATCCTTCTTATAAAGATGAGCAGGATACTGAAAAGCCATAGCATCTGTATATACCAAAGCGGTCCGCTTCCGCTGACAGCCATGATAAGAAAAAGTACAGGCTTAGGTACATTGCCCATAGAATCAAATGCACCGGAGATCAGCATGTTGTAATAGCCGAGTATCCAGAAAAAGACTAAAAGTCCTATCGTTGATGGAACAAGCAGCTTCCTTGTTCTTGTTCTTACAAATTCCTTTTCGGTTTTCCTTTCTAGTTCAAACCTGGCTGACATTCCCGATACGACAAACAAAAGGAGCATGAACCAGGGATATACTATGTACTGATAAACATCTTGCGGCTGAGATTTGGCAAACGGTCCGATTATCCCGTGAACCGTTATGCCGTTAAATATGTATATGACATGGTAGATTACAACCAGTACCACTGTTATAAAGCGGATATTGTCAATATATGTCTTTCTCATAATAATACCACCTTTGCTAACATTTTTAACATTTTTCTTAAGTATAAAAAACAAAGCTCCGCTTGTCTATCAAGCGAAGCTTACATTTAAGACCTTTTTTTGTTAAAATCCGTTGCATATTTCTATCTTTTATAGCAATGCCAGAAAGATGATCCTATCTCTATCAGTATCTCCCCTTCATCTTCTATCTTTTTCAAAAAGAAAGATTCTATCTTATCCTGATATTTGCAGATAAACTTTTCCTGGTCTTTAAAGATATCCTTTATCTTTGCTATCAGTTCACAAACATCGCTGTAATGCCACATGTTTGAAAGCGTAATCTTTTCAACCCTTTTAAAATGCCTTTGTAGCATGCTCATGCATTCATTCTGCATTCTTTCCTGCTCTTTTAGGCCATCCTCTATAAAGCCAGCCTTTATGCTCATTTCATCAAAAGCATTCTTAAAGAATATATGCCATGAGCTTATTCCCGCACCGTTAAACGAAAACATTCCGTCATCCGAAAGTACAGCGCATGCTCTTTCTACAAAAGTCTCGGGATCCTTTAATTCAGAATTGATGTAGTGAGCAACGATCAGGCTGTAATCCTTATCCTTATTAATCATTCTCCATGTCTTTTCATCCTCAAGATCTTCAAATTGAAGATCTATCTTAACGCCCCCCGCCAGTCTGCCCTTGTTTTCCCTTATAAAATTTTCAAAATCATCCGCCCAGCTTCCGTGCAAATCATATCCGGTAACTTCTGTACCTTTCGGTATATCTTCCCAGTTGTTTCTCCACAGCTTTGCGAATCCGCAGCCTAGATCCAAGACCTTTTCATTCACACGGATATTCAGAGACTTATATATCTTTTCATACCAGTCCTGTTCCTTGCCTGTATGCTTAAGTGCATCAAAGTGGCGTTCATCGGCTTTAATGTCCTGACTAACATTTAAAACGATATCAGCAACGTCATCCCAGTCAAGTTCATCATTCTTTCTTTCAAGAGTCCTGTTTATCGAAAGAATTACCTTTTCTATCTGGTAGCGCTTTTCTTCCATCTGCTTAAGCTGGATCTTCAGGGCTTCTTTAACATTTTCAGCCTTCCCTGTTACAAGACTGTCTCTTATCTCCTCAAGAGAAAAACCTATCTGCTTTAATGCAACGATCTTTTCGAGTATCTTTAGCGAAGCCTCGTCATACAGTCGATAATTGCCCTCGGAATAATCTGTTGGCTTTAACAGTCCCTTTTCATCATACAGTCTGACCGCCTTCTGTGATACTCCGGCCTTCTTTGCGATCTGCCCGGATGTCATTTTCTTGTCCATAACGGAAACCTCCTTTTACTTTATAAGACCACCTTAAGGGGTTCCCTAAGGGAAGAGTCAACAGCTTTTTTGATCATTTCAAAATTTTCTCATTAACATATCTGATCACTTCATCATTAACAAAATAATCCTCATGACTTATCCCTTCAAAGATAATGCATTCCGCATCCTCAAAACAATCTGCCAGCTTTTTCTGGATCTTTGTATCCAATGTCGTATCGGCCTTAGAACCGATGACAGTCACGGGACAAACTATATTCTTTGCATATATATCTACTCTGATGTTGTTTTTAATAAATACCTGAAGCGGTCCGAAAAATATCGGAATGATCTTATTATACATATCCGCACTCGATCTGTAACCTGATGCAAGCACAAGATGTCTGCATGTCCTCACACTTGCAAGATATGCGGCCATCCCGCAGCCGTAGCTGTGTCCGAAAACATAAATATCCTTGCCCGGATACTTATGACACGCATAGTCGTAAAGCTCGCAAGCAGACTGCTGCATGGTCTTTAAATTCATCTTGCCCTTGCTTTCCTGTGTACCGTAATAATCGACCGACAAGACGGGACAGTCAAACTTTCCTGCGTACATTCCTATTGTATTGTATGCGATATACATGGAACCGCCAAAAATTAAAATGACCTTGTCGGAATCCGATCCAAGATCATAACCATATCCGTACAGC
>CADAPR010000201.1 GCA_902789785.1 uncultured Lachnospiraceae bacterium | reverse complement strand
CATCAACAGATGACAGGGCTCAGATGTTGCGGGCGTTCCCTTTTAGTTATTCTTCTTGCACTTTTTTCCAAACGGTGTTTTTGACTACGCTGTTAACTTATCACAAAAATCATATTCAAAACGAAATATTGCACGAAATGCAGAAATTCGAGCACGAAATGCAGGCGGCATAAAAAAAGATTGCCGTTTTCGAGTTTTCTTTGTGCAATATTACCAAATGATGGCTGCTTTTGTGATAATCATTGGTTATCGCTCATTTTTGATTTTTCAAGATATCCATATATATTCGGCATCAGAATGGGTATTCAAGGTATATAAATATAAAAAACATGCATATTCCTCATATTTTAATAAGGAAATCATGTGACTATAATTGCGTTATGGCTAATATAAAGATAAAATCACAGACACTAAACATGACCGAGGGTAATCCCACGGCTCTCATCATACGTTTTGCCATCCCGATGCTTATCGGCAACATCTTCCAGCAGCTCTATAACCTGGTTGATTCTGTCATAGTCGGCAGATATGTCGGAAGCAGCGCCCTTGCGAGCGTCGGTGCAACAGGCTCCGTTACCTTCCTGTTCTTTGCTCTTTGCAACGGAGTCGGCAGCGGCGGCGGCATAGTAACGTCACAGTATTTCGGCAAAGGTGATGAAAAGAGTGTGCGTGATTGTATATCAAATACAGCCTATATAATGTTTGGCATGTCGTTTGTGATCGGCATACTTGCATTTGTCTTCTCAGGATCAGTGCTTGCAGCTATGGATACTCCGGCAGATATACTAGCCGATGCGACAGCATATCTTAAGCTGCAATGCATAGGTCTGATCTTTGTGGCACTTTATAACTATGCTTCTTCTATGTTAAGAGCGCTCGGAGATTCAAAGACGCCTCTTTACTTTCTCGTATTCTCCTGCATATTAAATACAGGACTTGATCTTTTGTTTGTAATAAACTTTGGGATGGGAGTGACAGGAGCTGCCATAGCTACAGTGGTCTCACAGCTAGTATCGGGAGCTGCATGTCTTACATTTGCAATAAGAAAGAATGAATACTTCACATTGACAAAGGAAAACCTTAAACCAAACAGCCATATCATATATCAGTCTGTAAGGATAGGTGTTCCGCTCTCAATGCAGTTTTCCTTGATAGCGATAAGCTGCATGGTACTCCAGAGCGTTGTTAACGGCTTCGGTCCCATAGCAGTCGCTGCATTTACGGCAACAAGCCGAATTGAGCAGCTTATACACCAGCCCTATCAGACACTCGGTGCTTCTCTTTCAACCTACTGCGGTCAGAACTACGGTGCAAGAAAGCATGACAGGGTCATAGAGGGATTTAAAAAGAGCATGGTGATGATGTTTGTCTTTTCTATACTGATGCTTCCTGTTATGCAGTTATTCGGTGAATCTATCGTTCGTATATTTGTTGAAGACGGTGCTGTTATAGCAATGGGAGCAAGAGCTCTTAGGATAACAAGTTTCTTCTATGTATGTCTTGGCACCATATATACCGTAAGAGGAGTATTAAACGGAGTCGGAGATGCTATATTCTCATTTGTAAACGGAGTTGTTGAAGTTGTATGCAGGCTGATCTTTCCTGCCCTCATGACAGCCTCGGCATTCATAGGATTATGGGGGATATGGTATTCGGTCGGTGTCACATGGTTCTTAAGCGGCCTGACAGCATATATGAGATATGCAAGCTATAAAAAGAAGCATCTTATAACAGAACCAGAACATAATAATGAAATAACAGGCAGCGATCACTGCCTGCAGGTATATTGAATATGTAAATAGAATAGAAAGCAAATACCCTCTCTACCGGATGGTAAAGAGGGTGTTATTATGCTTACATATATTACTTTTCAGAAACTATGCACATGATGTCGTTGCTTCTTTGAATGAATCGAGTCATTGCTTCCGGAGCAAGAGGTGCATGCTGAAGCTTTGCAAGATCATAGAGCTGTTCGCAGATCAGCTTTGTATTGTCTCCGTCACTGTGCTCTAAGATATACTTAACAAGAGGATGACCGGCATTGAGTACGAGTGTCTCGCCTTCACCGTCCATGCCCGGCATGTTCATACCGCCCATGCCGTACATCTTCATCATATCCTGCATACGGCGTGTCTCTTCGGAAAGAGTGATCATTGAAGATATCTTCTTATTCTTAAGCTTCTCGACCTTGACTGTTATCTTTTCGTTCTTTAAAGCCTTCTTGAATATCTTGTCAAGATCCTTAGCCTGTGCATCCATCTCTTCACGAGCCTTCTTGCTGGTCTTTCCAAGGAACTCATCCGTAAGATCTGCATCTATCCTCATGAACTTGATGCCTTCGTTCTTTGACTCAAGCTGAGATACGAAAGGCTGATCTATGTTGTGAGTTAATATAACCGCATTCTTCTTTGCCTGCTTGAACATGTTTATGTACTGGCTCTGTTGCTGCTCGTCAGTTACATAGTAGATGATCTTGTCCTTCTTTTCATTTTCTGCAGCTTCCTCTTCTGATTCAGCCTCGGCTTCCTCTACAGAATCCGCTACATCATCTGCTGCATCCTTTTCTTCCTTGTTTTCATCATCCTCATCTTCTGTATCGATGGGCTTTGTCTCAAGACATTCGGGAAGCGTCATATACTTTCCGTTCGGGAAGCGTCATATACTTTCCGTCAAGATCCTTAAATAAGATGTAGTCATTCATCTTCTCGCAGAACTTGTCATCCTTTAAGCAGCCGAACTTGATGAACGGAGAGATATCCTCCCAGTACTTCTCGTACTCTTCCTTTTCTGTCTTGCACATGCCGGCCAACTTGTCGGCAACCTTCTTTGTGATGTATTCACTGATCTTTTTAACGAATCCGTCATTCTGAAGTGCAGAACGCGATACGTTAAGAGGAAGATCTGGACAGTCTATAACGCCCTTAAGTAACATCAAGAATTCAGGGATGACTTCCTTTATATTGTCGGCGATGAATACCTGGTTGTTATATAACTTTATCGTTCCCTCGATAGACTCATACTCCATGTTGATCTTGGGGAAGTAGAGGATACCCTTTAAGTTGAAAGGATAATCCATATTTAAATGTATCCA
>CADAPR010000200.1 GCA_902789785.1 uncultured Lachnospiraceae bacterium | reverse complement strand
TTAAAGAGCGTTGTAAGAACAGTCTTTGATGTTTTGAGAAAGACAGAAAAGTACATGGCGATACGCTATGACTACATTCAGGAGATCCTGCCAAGAGAGATATTCTTCATCACTACGCAGCAGCTTCTTGATATGTATCCTGACAAGAGCGCCAAAGAGAGAGAGTATCTGATCGCAAAGGAAAAGGGCGCCGTATGTCTCATGAAGATAGGCGATCTTTTATCAAACGGAGAAAAACACGACGGAAGAGCTCCCGACTATGATGACTGGGAACTCAATGCTGACATAATCGTTTATTACCCTGTACTTGATATAGCGCTTGAGCTTTCAAGCATGGGTATAAGAGTTGATGAAGATTCCATGATAAGCCAGTTAAAGAAGGCAGGATGCGAGGAAAGAGCAGATCTTCCCTTCCAGAAGGCGATAATAAACAAGGAACTCCCCTATACGATAGGCGGAGGCATCGGACAGAGCCGTATATGCATGTTCTTCTTAAGAAAAGCTCATATCGGCGAAGTTCAATGTTCTTTATGGCCTCAGGACGTAGTTGACAAGGCAAAAGAGGCAAACGTAGCACTCCTGTAAAACGATTTCCATAAATTTTTACAAGGTTTGGGGGCAAAACGGCACTTATTATCTACATTTTGTATAATTACTTATTACCTTTTTATGTGTATAATCTTGAAAAGTTGAGAAAAACGGCGAAGACAGTTTTTTTCAAGAGTTGTTTCAGTCTTCAGGGAGGTAGTATAGGGATGGATTATAAGATAAAGCTAAGACCCTCGGAAGTTCGTGATTTTGTGGAGGCGGCAAGCAAGAGCGACTGCTATATCGATGCTTCTTCAGATACGCATTTCATCGTGGATGCGAAGTCTATCCTGGGCGTTTTGGGACTTGACCTTAATAAAGCGATAAAAGTAACCGTTCACGGATATGATGAACATTTTGAGAGACTTATAAGACGTTTTTCGGTAGCCTGTTGATTTACCGAGAAAAAACAACTGTTTAAAGAAGAGACATGCATGAGCATGTCTCTTTTTGCGTGTATTGATAATACATTGATAAGATAGTACAATATATGGCAGATGTGCATTTATATGCTACAAAATATAGAAAAAAGGATGGAGATTTAAATGTGGGCTGAGGAATGTGTTTTTTATCAGATCTATCCGCTTGGATTCTGCGGAGCTCCTTATGAGAATGACGGTGTACAGACACACAAGATCTTAAAGGTAAAGGACTGGATAGAGCATTTTAAGAGGCTAAATATAGGCGCGATCTACTTTTCGCCTCTGTTTGAATCCGATACGCACGGATATAATGCCAGAGATCTAAAAAAGATCGATGTAAGACTGGGGACAAACGAGGACTTTAAAGAAGTATGCGATGCGCTCCATAAAGCCGGGATAAGAGTTATGCTTGACGGTGTGTTCAATCACGTCGGCAGAGGCTTCTTTGCATTCAAGGATGTTCTCCAAAACAGGGAAAATTCAAGATACAAGGACTGGTTTCACATAAATTTCGGCGGAAACTCATGTTATAACGACGGTCTGTACTATGAAGGCTGGGAAGGAAACTACGATCTGGTAAAGCTTAATCTGTGGAACCAGGAAGTGGTCGATTATCTGTTTGATGCCGTCAGATTCTGGGTTGATGAATTCGGTATAGACGGACTCAGGCTCGATGTTGCCTACTGCCTGGACAGAGGCTTCATAAACAGGCTGAGAAACTTCACAAACGGACTCAAAGACGAGTTTTATCTCATCGGAGAGATGATACACGGCAACTACAATGATCTTGTAAGAGACGACATGCTTCACAGCGCGACCAACTATGAGTGTTACAAGGGCCTGTATTCAAGCTTTAACTGCATGAACATGTTTGAGCTGATGCACAGTCTTATGAGGCAGTTTGGCGAGGACGGACAGGGGATCTACAAAGGAAAACATCTGTTATCATTCGTGGATAATCATGATGTCACGAGGATCGCGAGCATTCTCACAAACGAGAAACATCTGCCGCTTTTGTACGGAGCACTGATGGGGATGCCCGGAATACCATGCATATACTACGGAAGCGAGTGGGGAGCGAAGGGAGAAAAGTCTCAGGGCGATCCTGCACTGCGTCCATGCTTCGACACCTATGTCGAGAACGAGTTGACTGATTGGGTCAGCAAGCTTTCAGCAATAAGATCGAAAGAGAAGATTCTGGCCTACGGTACATTCAGGAGTGCATTCCTGACCAACAGACAGTGTGTTATGGAGAGATGTCTTGACGGCGAGAAGATATATGTTGCGATCAACGCAGACGGCGCAGAATTCACGGCAAACTTCGGAATTGAAGGTCCCCAGATGACAGATTTAATCACAGGCGATATCGTAGAAACTCAGGGTCACGTGACTATGCCTGCATACAGCGTACAGTTTTTGAAGAAAGTATGAAACATGCGTTTTTATTAAAACGTATCGAAAAGATTAAAAAACGTCAAAATAGCGAATGGGAGTTTTGAGAAAATGTATATAGCCCTTGCTGACAGTAGTGTCGGTGACAGAAAACAGATGGAAAGGCTTCTTGAAAGGGAGTCTGACAAGAGAGTGAACACGACCGGAGTGTTTTATATCGAGACTTTCGGAAGCAGCGATGCGCTGCTGTCTCCTGTCGTTTTCTGCATATCTACTATCGATTATCATAACAGCGGTGAATTGCTGCCAAATTCCGTTTTTATCAATAAACCGATAAAAGTGGCCGAATTATCCCTGGTTCTTGATCAGATACTTAAGCAAAAAGAGGATAATCTTATCCCTACTATCGAATTCAGGGACAGTAACGAGTCTTTCTATCTTGAAGAAACAGACATAATGTACATGCAGGGAGAGAATTATACCATAAAGATATTCATGCCTGACGGTAGGATAAGAACCGCAAACGGCTTTATAGACAATATCTGGAACAATCTGGTGGCATTCGATAACTTCTTCCCGATCAATAACAAGACTATAGTAAATGCTTCATATATAAAGGAACTTTCGGGTATGTATGCTGTGATGAAAGACGGGACCAGACTGAAGATGAGCCTGATGCATATAAAAAAGATCAAGGATAACTATGAAAACAAAAGAAAAGATTCTTGAGATACTGGAACAGAATAAGGGCAGCTTTGTATCGAGCAGGATCCTAACGGAAAAGATAAACGTATCAAGAAATGCGATCTGGAAGGCTGTAAATGACCTGAAGGATTCAGGTTATGAGATCGATTCCGTAACAAACAAGGGATACATGCTTTTGAAAACAAGCGATATCATATCTCTCCAGGGGATAGAAAGCTATCTTATAGATAAAGAAAAGATAAACATGGTCGCTGTCTTTGATGAACTGCAATCCACGAATATGACCGCAAAGATAGATGCTATAAGCGGCGTTCTTAATAAGAAAGTCATCATTGCCAAACACCAGACTGCGGGTATGGCTCACGGAAAGCAAAACTATGACTCACCAAGGGGCGGAGTCTATATAAGCATTATCAAGGATCCGCCTAAGGATAAGAAGCAGATAAAGGCTTCTGATATAGGAAAGGCTGTAGCAGATGTAATAGAATCACAGATAGATGCAAAGATTAGTCTTGATCAAAAGAATAACAGGATATATTTAAACGGTGAAAAGATATGCGGGATAATGACAGAATATATCGCCGATCTTGAGACCGGCGATATATCTACATACGTTATAGGTATCGGAATACAGCTGCCCGGCATTTTAAAGAATCGCCTGATAGCTGCTCTGATCGACAGACTACTCTGATTTTATTACGCCTTTTAAACGGTCTGCAAGGGTAAGAGCTAAAGCCAGTTTGATAAGGTCGGGTATGATAAAGGGTATCACGCACCATGTAAGAGCGCCCATAAGACCTACGGGACCGACATTTTTGGCATAAACGAACATAAACCAGCATGTACCGAATGCATAGCATGCAATAAGACCGATGATCAGGGCAGTGGCTTTGACCCACAGCTTATTTGGCAGAAAATGCGTGAAAATGATATATATGACACCCATAAAAATGAAACCGATTATATAGCCTCCGGTTGTTCCGAGCAAGATCCCAAGACCTGAGCTAAATCCTGCAAAAACGGGGATGCCTACGGCTCCAAGGAGCACATAGATGATGATGGAGGCTGTCCCGCGCTTGCCGTTTAGAATGGCCAGTATAAAGAATACCGCGAAGGTCTGCATCGTAAAAGGCACGGTCGTGGGTATGCTGATCCATGAACAGATGGCGATCAGCACGGCTCCTATAGCGATATATGTAAGATCCAGGGTTTTAGTTTTGTTATTCATGATATATTCTCCTTTGCCTATAGCAATATATCAGACAGAATGACAAATGTCAACTTAAAATAATAAAAAGGTTGACAATTAACTGCAAATGGTAATAACAAAGCTGCGTATAAAACAAGGAGAGGAAATGGGACTGTTTTCAAGGAAAGAAACAAACGAACAGATAGTTAAAAGGATCTCGGCAAATGCCGGCAATGTCGTTAACATGTTCAAGGC
>CADAPR010000199.1:381-4002 GCA_902789785.1 uncultured Lachnospiraceae bacterium | reverse complement strand
TCCGTAAGGATATGCATCTCTAAGATCCGCTTTTGACAAGAAAGGAAGCTTTTTGATATCATCCACGCTCTTGATATCTTCAGGCTTTACACCCTTTTCATCCATCAGGTTTCGGTAATACGGCACGTTTTCATAAACATGCTTGACCTGCTTTACGATCTTTTCATTCTGGATCTTAAGGATCTCTTCTCTTGACGCTGTCTCGATCTCCTCTTGATAATACTTTCCCATCTGTTACCTCTTTCGTATATAGATATTAATCATTTTTCATCACATAAATGAAGTTCTGCTTCATTATAATGCCTTAACGGCTTCTTGAATAGTATTTTTTTCTTATCGCTTTTCGTTTATCCTGTCACCGCTTAATCGTATATAGGCCGCAAGCCCCTTTGCAATAAAATATATGATGCCGCACTCATCCTCCTGCCATATGCGCTGACTGTTCTGTTCAGCACACACAAGATATCCGTCGGTTTCCTTGTTAAGTCCGATCCTAGCTATAAGAATGGGGCCGATCCCTTTGTCATTCATTGTATTATATGTAACGGGACATTTTTCCCTAAGTCCGTCTAAGGTGCTGCTAAAATACAGATCCTCATCCATTATAAGATCGATATCGCTTACATCTTCATCGATGGATCTGTCTATGACAGAAGAAAGTCTCCTGTTTTTTCCGCAGTAATACAGATCCGTTATATGGATCTCCTCTTGAAGCTGCTGCATAACGGCACGAAGTCTGTTCTCAAATCCGCTGACCTTTTCAAGCAATGCCATGAGACTGCTCATGTTGGTATATACTCCCTGCTTGGCAAGCTTCTTTATATCAAGATCGCTGTGTTCCTTCAGCTCATGTTCATCAACATAGATACTGCTCCTTAGAACATTGCCTGAAAAATACATGTTTTCCATGAACCTTTCCTTGTCTTCATTTGATATATCCTCAAGGTTGATCACAAGAAGCTCGTCTCCGCCGAACCTTCCAACTATGCCATGATCCTTAAGATAATCTGAAACAGTGGTGGAAATGTTCTCAAGTACTATATCTCCAGCGTGATGTCCGAATGTATCGTTGATATACTTAAAGTTGTCAAGATCGAGGATAACAAATGTAAACGGTGTGGCACTCATTATTAGGGATCTGACATAATTCATCGTATATCCTCTGTTTATCAGTCCCGTAAGCGGATCAAGGATATCATCCAGAGCCACGTCATTTAAGAGCTTGTCAAAAAACGGATACTTTATCAGCTTTTCTCTTGTATATGCAAAGTGCTTTCTTTCACGTTCTCCGTTTCTGCGAAGTACATCCGTGACATCCACAAAGCTCCCCACAAGACCGACTATCTCATCACCCTCATATATGGGTCTTTTTGAAGCTATAATGTCTCTTTCCTCGCCCCGTATTATGCACTTGCCCTGAACCTTATAGGTGCTGTGTCCTTCAAGTACCCTGAGTTCATCCTGCTTAAAGGGCTCGGGATCGTTATGCCACTGCATGTCTTCATCGGTCTTTCCTATTAAAACATCAGCGGATTCAAAACCGTAGAAATCCAAGAAAGCCTGATTCACGCCTATGAATCTTCTTTCCTTATCCTTCCAGAATACACAGTCCTGGGCTGTATTTATGATACTGTCAAAAAGAGATTCTGTCATTTTCATAGCATTATCATTTATACATTACCGTTATCTGAGGATCATTTGCGATCCTCTTGGCATCTACATACTGCTTTATGCTCTCATCCGTCATATCAACCCATTTGCCGTCCACTTCTGCAAACGAACGGTCCTTAACTGATGTGACAACATATTCGACCATACCTCCCGAAGATACACCGCTCACAGCGCTTGTCTTGGGCAGATAAAACGGCGATGATTCTCCTTCCACCATGATCGTTCCCGTGCTTCTTACAACAACCGTAAAATCCGTTACATCAACAGGAGTATCAAGTTCGATGATATGATATCCTATATTCTCAAGGTTTTTCTGCTTTGAGGCGATCATTTCCCCAAACTTTCCTTCAAGAATCTCTATATTTACTGATACGTTCATATCATCGGTGTAAAAACCGATAGCGCTAAGACTGCCGGGATGCTTATATACGCTTGCGACAGATGTAAGATCTCCTGTCTTTAATTCGTATACCGGAAAATTGTTGTACGTGATCACATCACTATACGCATCACTTACCTCAAATGATGATATATACGGCATCGGTGTATCATAAGACAGCCAGAAATAACCCTTATTGCCCCACTCTGACGAATTTGAAAACTGCAAAAGCCATGCACCCTTGTCTGATGCCTGCGGGTTAAAGAACTGCGCAGGAAAATCATCATCCCATCCGACTATTACCGCTTCATCCGTCAGATTCCTGCTCTGAAGTTCAGCTACATTGAGCGTCATATATCCGCTTATATTCACAGCCTTGTCGATCGCAGAAGGTATCTCAGTACTCAAAGCCCCTCTTTCTTTGATGAGAGTCTTTATCTGATCCTTCTCAAGCTTTGTACGTGTCACATCCGAGAGATCCGTTCCGTCAGAATACAGTGTATAATCCGTAAGATAGTATCCGTTCATCGATCCGGACGAAAAAGCTGCGATCACCATCTCGGGATATCCGCCATATTCTTCAGGCGGTGAAGAAACACAGACACCGTCAGCAGGCTCTATGCCTTCTTCTTTCTTGTGATAGACGCTGTAGGAAATATCAAGCGGTTCAACTTCTGCTATCTTATCCTTCTTCAGTTTATAATTTGACTGAAACGAATTTACTGCACTGAACGGGAAGAACAGTCCATCCTCCCTGTCATATACAGGTGTTGCATATCCGTCGTTTATGAGGCAGTAGCTGTTTTGCTCATTCTGAAACGGAGTATACTGATCAAGATCGGCATCCGCAAACAGATCATCTGCTTTTAAAACCGGTTCTGCAAACTTTGCGCTCTTATTATTCTCTATTACCTGCTCGTTTTTTTCATATGCCTGACTGTCTGTTTCGTCTTTAGCTGCAGCATCGCCCTCAACAGGTTTTTCCTCATCTAAAAACAGAGCATAATCATCAAACTCATCTTCCTTTTTGCCACATCCTGCCAAGGCAGAAAGAAGCATTGAAAGAATGATCATCCTCACTATTGTTTTCTTATTTATCATACTAACTCTCCCGTAATATATCCGATCAGTATAAGTTTATCATATTTTTAAGAATATTTACAAAGAAAGCCCGGTTTTAAACCGGGCATCTCTTAGATCATCTCCTTTGCTCTGTTTATCAGGCTAAGAAGTCCTTTCTCCTTTATAAGTGCTATTCCCTGTCCCTCATCTCCTAAAACGATCAGGTTGTCACCGGGATTTATGTCAAAGATCTTTCTGGCCTTTGCAGGGATCACGATCTGTCCCTTGTCTCCGACCTTGACCATTCCGAATATATGCTTGCCCTTTGGCGGGATAACATATCCTAAGTTTTGTGAATCGCTCTTTTCATATGAGATAAGGTCATCCAAAGAAACTCCGAAAGCATTTGCGATCATGCTGCATTTTTCTATATCGGGCAGGGATTCGCCGGTCTCGTATTTTGACAGTGTCTGTCTCGATACTCCTATCTTTTCGGCAAGATCCTCCTG
>CADAPR010000199.1:0-342 GCA_902789785.1 uncultured Lachnospiraceae bacterium | reverse complement strand
ACAATACTTCCTAAGATAATATGCGCTCAGTGCTATCATGAGATAATGGAAGACATACAGTCCCCATGACTTTTTACACATCCATTCAGTGAACCTGTTCTTAAAGCCGCCCCATTTTTTCATGAATGAAAGTATTCCAAGAACGCCAAGCCATGCATATACATTACAAAGAACAGTATCGAGCACCACATGATCTGCATATGATTCGCCCCAGTAAATGATCACGAATGCAATACACGAAATAACTGCAAGAACTACAAGTCCTATCCAGCATTTTTCAAGCCTTTCCATGACCTCGTCATGCGACATCACAAAGTAGCCGATAAAAAATCCCATGCCGTA
>CADAPR010000198.1 GCA_902789785.1 uncultured Lachnospiraceae bacterium | reverse complement strand
CACAGGATAAAAACGATCAATGCACTTGCAGATCATTTTGATGATAAGATGCCTTTTTATATAGACATTATCAAATATCATACAAACTGGGGGGCGCTAGTAAGGCCCAATGAATGGCTTAAATTCAATTACAGAAAGAAAAATGAAGTCAAGGGCTTTGAATTCAAGACAAGAAGAGAACTTTTCAGGCTTGAAACTCCAAAGATGTATACTGAGGAGAGACTTCCGATACCAAAAGATCAGGAGGATGTATTAAGAGATCTTATCACATATCTTAAGGATAAAAATCTTAAAGCGCTCTTTGTGGTAACACCCAGGGCTGGTCTTGAAGGATATGACGCACAGATGAACTACTGCAGTGACATAGTGACTGAAGCGGGATTTGATTTTATAAATCTAAACTATATGTATGATGAGATGGGCTTTGATTACAGATACGATATAGATGACGGAGCCCATACAAATGTCTGGGGAGCGCTGAAGTGCTCGGATGTTGTCGGAAGGTACATAATCGATAATTATTCTTTAAGTGATTTATATTCAAAAACAACGATCAATGACTGGGACAAGTCATACGAGTGTTTTGAAAAAAAGTTGCGTGAGATAGAAAAAGAGGAGGAAGAAAACAGTGACTAAAGAGGAAATATACGAAAAACTCAATGAGATATTCAGAGATGTATTTGATGATGAATCCATAGAGGTAAACGAGAATACAAATTCTGATGATATAGAAGATTGGGATTCGCTTGAGCATATAAATCTTGTATCAGCAGTTGAGAGAGAGTTTGATATCAAATTTACCATGGCGCAGGTCAGAGGCATGAAGAATGTCGGCGAGATGGTAGAAGTGATCATGGGAGAGTAGTTACAGATGGGAATAACATCCCTAGAGTTTATAGCTTTTTGTATAATATCGATATTTCTGTTTTACTGTATCCCGATAAAGATACGGTGGATATATCTGCTTTTGCTAAGCATTGCTTTTATAGTACTGTCGCAGAATCCTCTTCTTATCCTTTATCCTGTGATGACCGTATTTATCACCTGGATATGCACTAAAAACATGGAAAAAGAGGGATGCGATCCTAAGGCAAAAAAAGGTTTTTTGGCATTGGGACTTTTGGCAAACCTGGGTGTGCTCATTGTTCTAAAATATGTGAACCTTGGTATATATACATATAATGCGTTAACAGGATCGGATACAAGCTTAGTCAGATTTTTAATACCACTCGGGATATCGTTTTATACTATGTCAATAATGGGATATCTTTTGGATGTCTATTATGAGATAGAAAAGCCTGAGAAGAATTATTTCAGACTGCTCTTGTTTGGAACATATTTTCCTCTGCTTATAAGCGGTCCAATTGTAAGATACGGCGAGACATCCATTCAGTTAAGAGCTCAAAAACCTTTTGATGAAAACAGACTCATTAAAGGTCTTCTAAGGATAATGTGGGGCTTTTTCAAGGTCCTTGTGATATCAGAAAGACTTGCAATTATATGTTCAGAAGATTACAAGGGAATTTTTGTGCTCCTATCTGCTGTATGCTTTACAATGAGACTGTACACTAATTTCTCGGGATCGATGGATATAGTCATAGGTTTATCAAGTATAATTGGAGTAGATCTGCCTGAAAACTTTGACAAGCCGTTTGCAAGTGAAACGATCCAGGAATTCTGGCAGAGATGGCATATCACCCTGGGAAGCTGGCTTAGGGATTATGTTTTATATCCTTTGCTCAGGAGCAAGACGTTTACAGATCTTTCAAAGTCACTTAAGGAAAGATACGGCAAGAAGAAAGCCGATAAGATAACCACATACGTAGCAATGCTGGTGCTATGGCTGTTTGCGGGGCTGTGGCACGGAGGAGCATGGAAATACATATGGGGCGTCGGATTGCTTCAATGGATCTATATAGTTACCGGAGAGATAACAAGACCCCGTGCGGAAGCGATATACAAAAGACTAAAGATCAATACAAGATCGGCTTTTCTTGTCTTTTTAAGACGTATAAGGACTCTGCTTCTTATTAGCATAGCGCTTGTATTTTTCAGTGGCGAGAGTTTAAGAGGTGGATTTAAGACTATAGCGGATATATTTGTTCCAAGTACAGGCCTTCCTAACACAGGCCTTGATACAAAGAATCTTGCTATATTGATAGCATCACTCATTGTCTGGATACTTGTATCAAGTCTTAATAGACAGAAAGAGAATGAAAACATTTCTTATAAGATCATAAGATGGATTTTGCTGTATGTGCTTATCTTTACGGTAATACTGTTTGGAAGCTATGGGCCGGGATATAGTGCTGCGGAATTCATATATCAGGGATTTTAAGATGAATGATTATACGATCGATCAACTTTATGATGGAATGACAGAAAACTTTAAAGTAGTGATAACTGATAAGATGATGGATTCGTTCAGGGAGATAACGGGAGACGTCAATCCGCTTCATATGAGAGATGATTATGCTAAAGAGAAAAACTTTGATTCCAAGGTCGTCTTTGGCATGCTTTCATCATCTTTTTTGAGCACTCTTGCCGGAGTTTATCTACCAGGGAAAAGAAGCCTTATAAGAGAAGTTGATGTCAAGATGAAAAAGCCTGTTTATGTCGGAGATGAATTGACAGTATCAGGACAGGTATGCGATATAAATGCGGAACTCAATATCTTTTATATAAAAGTGACGATAACCAATCAGAACGGTGATAAGGTTCTGAGAGGAAAGATGCAGATGGGGATACTGTGATGAAGGTATATCTTATCATCGGTGC
>CADAPR010000197.1 GCA_902789785.1 uncultured Lachnospiraceae bacterium | reverse complement strand
TCGTGTTATAAATACAAGAAAAAAGAACATACTCGTATCGGCAGCCGCCGGAAGCGGAAAGACAACGGTTCTCGTCAAGAGGATCATAGAAAAGATCACCGATGAGAATAACCCTGTGGATATAGACAGGATCCTGGTGCTTACCTATACCGATGCTGCGGCATCTGAGATGAGAAGCCGAATTGAAGATGCTATCGAGAATGCTCTTTTAGAGAAACCTTATGATGAACAGCTTAACAGACAGGCTGTTCTGATCCATAATGCCCAGATATCAACCATCCACGGATTCTGTCTTTCACTGATAAGGAACAATTTCGCAGATATTGGGATAGATCCTTCATTCAGAGTCGCCGAGACGGGTGAGATAAAGCTTTTGGAGGCGCAGATCGCCGATGACCTGATAGATGAGATGTTTGAAGGGGCTGATGCGGAAAAGATAAGGCTTTTAGCTGACAGGTTTGCGACAGGAAACAGCCTTAAGTCATTAAAAGAGATAATCATAGATGCTTACGGTGTCTGCAGGAACAATCCATTTGTAAGGGAGTACATTGAAGAACGAAGAAACGATTACATGTGTACGGATAAGGATGCGCTCCTTGATAGTGCGTGGGGAAGACAGTTAAGATCATATGCGACCAAGCTGCTTGATGAGGCGAGATTTCTTACTCAATACAACATAGATGCATCAGACAGCATGGGCGGAGCCTTCATGTACAAGGATGCGTTTTTATCAGACCTTGATCTTATTGAACATATAGGCAGATCACAGACATACAGCGAATACTATGAAAGGCTTTTAGCGGCTGATTTTGCAAGACTCAGCGCAAAAAAGAGCCCTGATGTGTCACAGGAGAGCAAAGATAAGGCAAAAGACATACGTGAAAACGTTAAAAAGATAATATCGGATCTGAAAAAGAACTTTTTCGGCATGAGTGCAGATCACGTTCTTGAGGGGATGAGGGTCAATGCAAAGGTGACCGATGCTTTATGCGATGTGCTCTTAAGATATGACGAAATGCTCGAAGAAGAAAAACATAAAAGAAAGATTATAGACTTTTCCGATATGGAGCATTTTGCGCTTAAGATACTTCTTAAAAAGGAAAACGGTGAATATGTTCCCACAAGATGCGCTCTCGATTACAGGGATGTGTATGATGAGATAATGGTCGATGAATATCAGGATTCTAACCTTGTACAGGAGAAGATACTTGAATCCATATCGGGGGAGAGCATAGGAAGATTCAACCGTTTCATGGTCGGAGACGTAAAACAGAGCATCTACAGCTTCAGAAGAGCCTGTCCCGAGCTCTTTATGGAAAAGTACGAGACATATAAGGATGCCCCGAATGATATCCGTATAGATCTTTCGGCTAACTACCGCAGCAGGGTCGAAGTCGTTGACAGCGTAAACTGCGTCTTTAAACGCGTAATGGGCAAGGATCTCGGAAATATCTCATACGATGAGGATGCGAGACTGCATGCCATGGCTGAATATTTGGAAACCGGGCAGGATCATACGACTGAGCTTGATCTTATAGAGTATGAAGAGGGATCGACAGGCAAGATAGAGCAGGAAGCGGTCTTTGTGGCAAAGAGGATAAACGATCTTGTGGGCAAATACACTGTCTGCGACAAAGACGGAATCCGCCCCGCAAGATACAGTGATATAGTAGTCCTTTTACGGAGCAATAAGGGCTGGGATGATGTTTTTGCAAGCGTATTTGCAAGATATTCAATACCTGCATTCATCTCATCGAAGACCGGTTATTTCTCGGCTTTGGAGATCAAGCAGCTTTTATGCCTCTTGCAGGTACTGGATAATCCAAGAAACGAGATAGAGCTCTACGGAGTCTTGACAGGGGTATTCGGTAAATTTGAAAAAGAGGAGATAGCGCTTGTAAGATCGCTATCCAAGTGCGAGCTATATGATGCCGTAAAGGCTATATCTGACTCAGAGTTTAAAGAGCAGGATAAGATAAGCGAAGCCATAAGATTAAAGTGCACACATTTTGTGGACTTTTTGGACAGATACAGGAAAAAGGTCATCTATACACCGATCAACGAGCTGATAGAAGAGATCATCGATGAGACGGGATATATGTATCACATACTGTCACTGCCCTACGGGGATCAGCGCAGAGCCAATGTATACATGCTCATAGAAAAGGCTAAGCAGTATGAGAGAGGCTCTTTTAAAGGCCTGTATCACTTTATAAGATATATAAACGAGATACAGAGCTACGAGATAGACTACGGCGAATCCGCGCTGGTTGACGAAAGAGCCGACGTAGTAAGGATAATGAGCATTCACAAGTCCAAGGGACTTGAATTTCCCATATGCATAATAAGCGGCTTGTCAAAGAGATTCAATCAGATGGATACAAAAGCAAGGATGCTGTTTGAAAGACAGCTGGGGGTTGCTTTTGAGTACGTCGATACGTTAAAGAACGTTAAGCACAGTGACATGAGATACAATACCCTTGCAAGGCGCATAAAGCTTGACGATATTGCAGAGGAGCTGCGTGTACTGTATGTTGCCATGACAAGAGCCAAGGAAAAGCTGATAATGACGGCGTGCGTATCAGATCCGGATGCGCTTCTTGACAAGTATAGAGCTCAGTATCTTGGCGATATACTGGATGAGAACGGACTTTTGCCCTATCATGCAAGGAGCGGCTTTTCAAGCTTTTTGGATGCCCTGCTCTCTTCACTTGATGAAAGATCGCCTGTCAGAGTAAGTGTGATCGGGGATAAGGATACTGAAGGGGAAGCTGTTAACGAAGGGCT
>CADAPR010000196.1 GCA_902789785.1 uncultured Lachnospiraceae bacterium | reverse complement strand
GACTGGCGGTTACCTTTGCTGCATGCTATCTGGGCGCGGTATGTGTCATACTCGTAAATATGTCCATAGTAAAGAGGATGATGTACGGGGATCTTATCCTAAATTCGATCATTGTATTGTTTCTTCCGGTATATCTTGAACTTGAGCCTAATTATGTATATTGTGTAATGCTGATACTTGGTATTTCGATGTCTGTCATATGGAAGATAAGCGGCAGATATGAAAAGATCGATACAAATTCAGTATATATCAGAAATAAGAAAGAGATAACATATACATACTGCTTTAAAGGTCACGTATTTGCATTTGCACAGATTGGTGCGGCTATACTTATAATATTGCTGATCATTTACATCATACTGCCGAAGGATACTTATACGCTGTTAAGAGGAAAAAGCAACAATAAGGAGCTTACCGATGATATTGTGGAGACGTTTATCACATCAGGTTTTGCAGGTTTCTTTAACAGATATGACAATATCGGTGGTATGAACAGCGGCCGTCTGGGCGGAGTAAATTCCGTAAGACTTGACTATGAAACTGATCTTATTGTCACGTATGTACCTGGCGATATGAATCCTGTGTATCTGAGGACATTTGTCGGCGGTGATTATCATCCGTATCAGAATATGTGGTCAATTGCCAACCCGACTATGCTTAATAGAAATGAAGCAGATCTTTTGAAAAAAGAATTTGAAAAATCTAATCCATATAGTGCAAAAGCTATAATGGAGATCGAAAACATAGATGGCGAGAGCGGAGAATATGCACTTTATTACAGTGAAAAAGGAAATCTGCTAAACAGAGGTAAAAAAAAGACGCAAGAGTATTATCCTCGCTTTGATGAAATAGGCGAATATGCGAAGGGTGAGTCTCTTACTCGCGAGGAGAAGGAATACTGGCTTTCGGTTCCTAACGATAATGTCCCGACACTGATGAAGACTATTGAAAAACTGGGTGTTACATCAGATATGGATGAGTTTGAGGTCGCTGAATGCATCAGAAAGTATTATTTTGATAACATACCTTATACCTTACGACCAGGTTCAACACCGATCAGAAGGGATTTTGTAAATTATTTCCTTGATTCCAATAAAAAAGGATACTGTGTTCATTTCGCAAGTGCAGGGGTCTTGCTGCTTAGATATATGGGAATACCTGCGCGATATGTCGAAGGTTATGCTTTTGATTACATGGATATTCAGAGTGCAACCAAACAGGATGATCTTGACAGTAATGATTTCTATAAAGGTTATAACTCATTGGGAGAAGCGCCTGTAATAAGTGTCGAGGTAAGCGATGCGAGCGCACATGCCTGGATAGAGAGAGGTAAGCGATGCGAGCGCACATGCCTGGATAGAGATGTATACAGATGAATATGGCTGGGTACGTGTAGAACTGACTCCGCCGTCTTCAGATCTTGAAACAGGGACAAGTACTCTTTGGGATAGATTATTGAACCTGTTTAATTCGGGCAATCAGCCGAGTGATACTGACGATGATACTGAAGCAAAAAAAGTAGATACTCAAAAGATCAGACGAAATATGATCATATTAGTTATATTGACTGTATCTTTGATCATTCTTTATTATATCTATCGTTTGCTATCGGCAATAATTGAATATCGTAAAGCTGATATCAATACAAAGCTTATAATGCGATACCATAGATTTGTCAATGCGATTTCGAGAAAACATGATCTAAAAAAAGCATATAACTACAAAGAACAGATATGCGCTGTTGAATCTGATGAGGATATGTCCAAATTAATATCTATATTGGAAATAGCAGGATTTTCGGATAAAGAAATAACTGCAGATGAATTTGATTATTGTATTAAGCAGATGAAAATGCTCAAAAAGAAAAGAGGATCAAAAAAGTGAGTGTAAAACTTGCGTTAAGTGATGATATATTGATGAATATTGAGAAGCCGGCAAGGTATATCGGCAACGAGATAAACTGTGTTGTAAAAAACAAAGATGAGATCGATATACGTTTTGCTATGTGCTTTCCAGATGTCTATGAAATTGGAATGAGTCATATAGGTATACAGATCCTGTATGACATGTTTAATAAATATGATGACGTTTGGTGTGAGAGAGTATATAGTCCTTGGGTTGATCTGGACAAGATAATGCGCGAAAAGAGCATACCTTTATTTGCTCTTGAAAGTCAGGATCCGATTAAGGATTTTGATTTTCTGGGATTTACTCTTCAGTATGAGATGTGTTACACGAATATCCTGCAGGTTTTGGACCTTGCAGGTATTGCACTGTTGTCAAAAGACAGAGACGAAAACGATCCTATTGTAATAGGCGGAGGACCATGTGCCTATAATCCGGAACCTATAGCAGATTTCTTTGATATATTTTATATAGGCGAAGGAGAAACAAGATACAGACAGCTGTTAGACCTTTACAAAGAACATAAGAAGAATAATACTTCACGATATGAATTCCTTAAGCTTGCTGCTAAGCTTGGAGGAATGTATGTGCCTAGTCTTTATGAAACGGATTATTACGATGACGGTACAATACGTGAGTTTAAAGCTTTGGTAGATGATATTCCATTAAAGATAAATAAGGAAATCGTTACAGACCTTGAAGCTGCCGATTATCCTGTTAAGCCTGTTGTACCGTTTATAAAATGCACACAGGATAGAGCTGTCGTTGAGATTCAGAGAGGATGCATAAGAGGATGCCGTTTCTGCCAGGCAGGTCAGTTATATAGACCTGTACGGGAAAGGAATGTATATGATCTGAAAGAAAAAGCGATTCAGATTCTTTCAAATACCGGTCATGAGGAGGTGTCATTAAGTTCATTAAGCTCCAGCGATTTTTCAAAAATAGAAGAACTCACAGATTTTTTGATAGATGAGTGTTCTAAGAGATATATAAATATATCTCTACCCAGTCTACGTATTGATAATTATTCGCTAGAAACCTTCTCTAAGGTTCAGGATGTACATAAGAGTTCGCTTACTTTTGCTCCTGAAGCAGGAAGCCAGCGTATGCGTAATGTTATCAATAAAGGACTGAGCGAAGATGATATCATAGGCGGGGCTTCTATGGCTTTCGAACGCGGATGGAGCAAGGTGAAGCTGTATTTCATGCTTGGACTTCCGGGTGAAACAGAGGAAGATATAAAAGAGATAGGCGTACTGTGTGACAAGATCGCAAGGGCATATTTTGATCTTGTCCCAAAGGAAAAGAGAATCGGAGGACCGGTACAGATAACCGCAAGTACATCTTTCTTTATACCAAAACCGTTTACTGCGTTCCAATGGGCCTCCATGAATACCAAGGAGGATTTCCTTAATAAGGCATATATTACCAGAACCTCGATTCTTGCTCAGTTGAACCAGAAAAGGATTAAGTATAACTGGCATGAAGCAGACGTCAGCATACTTGAAGGAGTATTTGCAAGAGGAGACAGAAAACTCAGTAAAGCTATCATGGAAGCATATAAAAGAGGATGCATATATGATGCATGGGGTGAATACTATAAGAATGATGTATGGATGCAGGTGTTTGAAGATCTAAGTATTGATATAGGTTTTTATACAACAAGAGAAAGAGATCTTGATGAGATTTTTCCTTGGGATTTTATAAGTTGCGGAGTAGACAAAGAGTGGCTTAAAAAAGAATGGCTTAAGTCAAAGCAAGAAACAGTAACACCTAACTGTAAACAGCAATGCAGCGGTTGCGGAGCATTTAGATATAATACTGGCATATGCATGGAGCATAAGAAAAAAGATATATGAAAGTAAGGATCAAATTTGCTAAATATGGTGTCATGAAATATATCGGACATCTGGATATAATGAGATATTTTCAAAAGAGTATGCGAAGAGCCAAAGTTGATATAGCTTATACAAGTGGTTTTTCTCCGCATCAGATAATGAGCTTTGCATCTCCTTTGGGAGTGGGAGTTGAAAGCTTTGGTGAATACTTTGATATAGAGCTAAATAGCGGTAATGCCCGTGATGTTAAGAATGCACTCAATAGTGTTATGGTCCCGGGAATGGAGATCATATCCGTAGTAGGCCTTCCGCAGGGAGTAAAGAATGCGATGGCTAGCATTGCTGCTGCATCTTATCGCATTACTATGAAAGAAGACTTTATAAATGAGATAAAGGACAATAGCAGGATTGATGATTT
>CADAPR010000195.1 GCA_902789785.1 uncultured Lachnospiraceae bacterium | reverse complement strand
ATAAAAGGTCCTACCATCTATAAGTATTTTAAAGGTAAGGAAGCTCTTTTACAGGCGGTCATTGACAATGCCGATGAGGAATACTACAAAGGCATGGGATTTGGTTTAAGAGAAGAGGAAAATATACATACCGCAAGACAGCTTAAGGAATTTGCTATGAGAAGCCTGATGTTTACCATAGACAATGAAACAGCAAGAAGAATGCGAAGACTGCTGACAATAGAACAGTACAGAAACGAGATGTTTGCTGAACGTGCTACCAGGTATCAGATTAGCAATATCATTTCTTTGTATGTTGATATTTTTTCAAGACTTATAAATGAGGGAGTCATGGTTAAAGGCGATCCGAATGTGTTCGCTCTTGAATTTATGGCACCTGTTTCGCTCATGCTTCAGATGTGTGACAGAGAGCCGCATAAAAAGGATGAGGCGATGAAAACCATAGAAGGTCATATGGATACATTTATTAACAGATATTTCATAGCATAAAAAGGGGAAAAAATGAAAAAAAGAGTATTTATGATATCACAGATAATACTTTTGGCATGGTTTTTTCTGGATATGACGGGAGTGTATTTTAAGGAATGTTATCTTGTTACAAGATCTTATAAGGAAGACGGGATTTTCTTTCTGATATATCTTGTGTGTGTTTTGCTTTTCATTTTTAAGGAAAAAGCTGGTAAATGGGCAGTACTTTTATGGAGCATCATGTGGTTTGTCACCCAGTTTATGAACCATGAGCTAGTGACTATCACAGGAAGAGGCTATGAAGGAAAAATGAGATATTTTGCAGGATCTTTATACTGGCTAAAGATTGACGGGATGTACATTCCCGATGTCTACCATACGGTTTTGCATATTCTTATCCTGGCAGTGATCACTACAGGTATCATATATGTTACAGATAAAAAAGAGACTAAAAGGGAGGCTATTTAATGATTAGGATTTCAATAATTCTGGCAATTTTAGGACATATCATGTGCGGTGTCTGTGACTGTTTGTTAAGTTATTCAGATACAGGCAGAAGACTTGATTTTAAGGTGATAAAGGACCCTCAAAAGATGCATGAAGAGTTTAGGGATATGCCGTTGTCTTTTCCCCTGCTATCCATGGTACTGGGAACATTTTCCATAACCCTGTTCGGGTTCGGATATTTTGCGCTCAGTAATTGGATGAAGGATTTTAGCATCATTGCATCAAATATCATGTTTATAGCTACTGTGTTTTTCCTTGTTCCAATCGTAGTTCATCATGTGATCTGCGGAGTAGTTGAATGGATGTATATAAGACTTGATCGTAAAGATGAAGTAAGAACAGCCGTCTTTGAACTGCAGAAAAAGACGATCGTTACCATGATAGCAGGTTATGCAGGATGGCTTGTTTATCTTGTAGCATTATTTGTAATGGTAGTAACCGGCAAGACTACACTGGCATCATGGGGATGCATATTCAATACTGCAGTATTTATGCTGTTGCTTACACCTACAAAGCTTCCTGCAAAGGGTAATATCGCCGGAGCTTTGATGTGGATAGGACTTTTATTCATTATTTAAAGAAACTGCGATCAAAATTATCGGAATTTATTGAAAAAAAAGTTTTTAAAAATTTTTTTATTTTTTTTGTAACGAAATGAAAACTCTCACGTCTAATCGATGAGATCACTTGAAAGGAAGCTCAAAGTTCCATGGACAAAAACACCGCTGAAAAACTTTATGAAGCTTTTTACATGAAGGTGTTTTCCTACGTAATGACGCTAACGAGTGATCGGGAAGATGCAAAGGAGATAACCCAGGAAACATTTTTCAGGGCAATCTCCACAGAACACTCATTCAGAGGAGAGAGCGACAGCTACACTTGGCTGTGTGCAATAGCAAAAAACCTCTTCATAGATGAGAAAAGACGCCATTCCCGATTTGAACAGGTAGAACTCGAAGAGCAGCAGGATACGGGGAAAAGCTTTGAAAAGAGCCTGATGGATTCAGATACATCCATTAGGGTTCACAGAGTGCTTCATGAAATGGAGGAACCCTATAAGGAAGTTTTTCAGCTTCGCATATTCGGGGAATTGTCCTTCAAGGAGATAGGTTCCATCTTCGGTAAAACGGAAACCTGGGCCCGGGTAACCTATCATCGAGCAAGAATAATGATCAAAGAAAGGATGGAGAAGTCATGAAATATGAATGCGATATAATAGAAGATCTATTACCGTTATATAAAGACAAAGCATGCAGCGCGGCAAGTTCTAAAGCCGTTGAAGAGCATCTGGCAGAATGTCCAAAGTGTACACAGATGCTTAACGCATTAAAAGATACAGTTATAGATGAAATGATAGTAAGGGAGAGAGATGAAATAATCGATTCCCAGTCTAGATTCTTTAAGAGAAGAAGTGCTGTTATAGGGAGTGTTTTAGCAGCTATCTTTGCTCTGCCGATACTTATATGCATGATCGTTGATCTTGCAAGCGGCAATGGTCTGGGATGGTTCTTCATCGTGCTTGCCGCGATGCTTATCCCGACATCAATTTTCGTAGTACCGTTAATGGCACCTAAAAACAAGATGTTTCTTACAATGTGTTCATTTACAGCAAGCGTAATCGTGCTTTTAGCAGTCTGCTGTATATATACCAGAGGAAACTGGTTCTTTATTGCGGCATCATCGGTATTGTTCGGTTTAAGTGTCTGCTTTGTACCGTTTATTGTATGCAGAAGACCTGTAAATGCGTATCTTAAGAATTTCAAGGGTCTTGCTGCGATGACGATGATCACTGCTACATTTTTCCTTATGATGATTTGCATAGGAATACATGTTGCATCAAGAAATTACTTCATACTGGCATT
>CADAPR010000194.1 GCA_902789785.1 uncultured Lachnospiraceae bacterium | reverse complement strand
CAATGCCTCTGCTCGCTCCGGTAACAAGAGCCTTTTTTGCCACAAAGATCACCTCCCTGCAAAAACAAAGTCCTTTAAAATTATAGCACAGTGAAAGATTAGACACAATATATAGTATATAAATATGAAATGTATTCATAAATATTGCGTTCTTGTTGAAAAAACCTCAATATCCATAACGCGGGTTTTGTAAAATCGTGTTTTAATCTATATGACATATTCAGCAGTCCGGGAGACAGTGATATCCGGGGTTTTTATTTCCTTTTTTGTATGTTCCTGTACACAGATAATGGATAAGATGTAGCTCATTCACCTTTATCCGTTCATCCAAAACCTCTCTGTTATCGGTCGGGATTTAGGCCCAAAATTGTAGACCAGATTAGTCAATATCGTGTGACATATCTTCTTATGCTGGTTAAATAATATTCAGGCTTTTTTCAGTGATCATGTGTCCAAATCTGTATACCACAGAAATGTAAGCTGTGTATTTCAAATATTACGTTTGTAAATCATGATATAATTAATATACCATTTCCGTTATCTGACTTAATTCGGCAGAGATACAAGATATAGTATCTTCTATTTATCATTTGTACAAGTTGTGGTTATAACATCTGTTTTTTTGACTATCTCGCTAAATGCTTGTCATATAGACACCTGACTGGTATATGTTTCTTCCCCATGATCTCTCAAACAGCCAAAAAGCCCTTTGTTTTTTGTTTTGCGAATAGTATCGGTTTTTACGCTCTTTCATTCAAATGTGTATATTTTACATCTTTTATGTGAAATATGCACCGTTCTAGTCATTTTTTTAACAGTTATACGCTCATATGCATGGATATACAATGTATATTAATCGTAAGACTCTCATGATGTAATAAACGCCTTATTAACGTACAAAAACGGAGCCGGCTTATGCCGACTCCGTATATATATGTCTGTTTATTTAGATGACATTAATTGTCTTCTTCGCCTTCACCCTGGGCAGCTTCTCTTTCAGCATCCTCGTCATAGTACTGGATCTCTTCTTTTTCTTCAGCAGGAACATCGATATAATCCTCGGAGATATCCATACCTGTAACCTGTTCCTTTATCTGCTCTGACAGCTGCTTTAACTGTTCTGATACATTCTTTCCGGCCCATATATTCGAGAAGGTGATCTCTGCCTGGAGCCAGTAGTTTGATGTTGCCATCATCTTTGGTACAGGCTTTGAATCTGCGTACACATTTACGAATTCCTGTGCTGCAGCATCCTCGTATGTCACTGTATTGCATGCACTGAGCTTTCCTGACATGTTGTAAAGATCAGGAGCCTTATATATAGTCAAGAACTTTGCAAATGATGCAGCCGTTTCTTTCTTTTCAGAGTAGCCGTTAACGACAACCGTATTTGTTACAGACATGCTTCTTGTCGTAAGATTTTCGCTCAGTTTAGGAAGACGCATAACTCCGTATTCATACTCGAACTCTCCGTCTGCCTTGGCCTGTTCCAAAACCTTTATGGCATCGCTTGTAGCTGTCGTAAATACCATCTTGCCTTCTATAAATTCCTTAAGCACGCTCTCATATGATATGTCTTCATAATCAAACGAGAAGAACTGGTTAAGGTCCTGATACAGCGTAAGGGCTGTAATGGTATCCATGTTGTAAATATCTATCACAGACGGATCATCACCGTTTTCTCCGCCTATGTTGATATAGTTTCCTACAAAGAAATAATTATAGAAGATATCTTTGACATCCCATTTGAATACCGTCTCAACATCCATGGGAGCATCATATGTATCAGCAAATTCCATGAGCTCGTCGAAAGTATCCGGCAAAGACTGCTGTATACGATATTCTATCCTCTCCTCGGGAGTCATATCAGCCTCGGGATTATCCAAGACTTCTTCATCTGCCTCATCATCTTCTGTATTCTCTTCGTCAGGCTCTGTCGAATCCTCAGCCATTATCTGATTCTGAGCCATGTTGAACAGATATGTTCTGTTATATAGCAGCGCGCTCGTTTCAAAATAGAACGGATATGCTACCGGATTTCCTCTGTAAGTAACAGACTGGAGTGCCGCAGTCGAAAAATGATTCTGATTTACCACATCAGTATCTACGATATGAGCCAGTCCTCCAAGATATGCTCTCTCCAGCATGTCATTTGTGATCACATACAGATCAGGCATTGAATCATCTTCTATTGATGCTTTGTTAACCTGTTCAAGATACTCATCACCTGACTGAAGCTTGGGAACGACTCTCACTCCGTACATCTCATTGTATGCCACACACGCCGCTTCCATGAAATCCGAAAGAGAATCATCCGTATACCATATGACAAGACTGTCATTGCTTGGGACTTCTTCTTCAAGTTTGGCCGGTGTGGCGGTGGCTGCCGTAAACACTGCCCATCCTGCGATGACAATGCATACAAGCGCAGACACTACTCTTTTAATTGTATCCATAAAAACCTCAAATCACGCCTTATGCAACCGTTTCATCAAGCGCCTGCTTAAGTATGGCTATCATGTCATCGACATCCTTTGTACTTATCACAAGCGGAGGAAGGAAACGCAAAATATTGGTTCCTGCATTTATGAGTATAAGGCCTTTTTCTAAAGCCTTGTTGATAATGTCAGCAACAGGCCTGTCAAATTCTAGACCCTGCATGCATCCCATTCCCCTGTGTTCTTTAATGCAGTCATAGCCGGCGCATATTTCATCGAGCTTCTCATACAGATAAGCTCCGACTTTGTTCACATTATCTATTATATGTTCAGACTCAAACAAATCAAGTACTTTATCTATCGCAGTACATACAAGAGGGTTTCCTCCGTATGTTGAGCCGTGGTCTCCCGCAACAAGAGAATTCTTTGCGACCTTTTCTGTCACAAGGAATGCTCCGACAGGGACTCCGCCGCCGACAGCCTTTGCAGTAGTCATGTACATCATACATATGCCATGCGTAGTTTGCACCGCACCTTCCCATACCGCACTGGATCTCATCGAGTATAAGAAGTATGTCATTTTCTTTGCATAACCTTCCTACACCTTCGATAAACTCCTTGGTTGCCGGATATATGCCGCCTTCGCCCTGAAGCGTCTCCATAATGATAGCGCATGTTTTTTTATTTATCAGCGCTTTTACGCTCTCAAGATCATTATATTCAGCGAACTTAACATCACAGATGAGTGGCTCAAACGCTTCCCTGTATGCCTGCTTGCCTGTTACTGCAAGAGCACCGCATGTCCTGCCGTGGAATGAATGATCCATGGCTATTATCTCATGATCATGAGTTTTATCCTTATTATATGCATACTTTATTGCAGCCTTTATCGCTCCCTCTATCGCTTCTGCACCGCTGTTTGTAAAGAATACGCGGTCCATATGAGCAAACTTTGTAAGTTTGCCTGCAGCATTAGCAAGCGGAACCGAATAATAATAGTTTGATATATGTGTAATCTTATCTATCTGAGCCTTTAATGCATCATTGTATTCCTTAACATTGTATCCAAGTGCGAATACGCCTATCCCGCTCACAAAATCCAGATACTTCTTTCCTTCTATATCATACAGATATACGCCGTCAGCATGATCGAATACTATCGGATAACGGTTATATGTATGAAGCAGGCTTTCTTCGGCCTGATCTATATATTCATTAGTAGTCATCTCTTATTCCTCTTCTTTGATTATAGCAGTGCCGACACCGCTGTTTGTGAATATCTCAAGTAACAGGCAGTGAGGTATTCTTCCGTCCAGGATATGCACCCTGTTGACTCCGTTCTTGATCGCATCAGTACAGTTTCCAAGCTTGGGCAGCATTCCACCGCCGATTATCCCCTCGTTTATAAGAGCATCTGCATCTGCAGCGGTGATCCTTGAAATGAAAGAGCTCCTGTCATTTATATCTCTATAGAGACCTTCAATGTCGGTAAGGAATACGAGCTTGTCAGCTCCAACAGCCTTTGCTATGGCACATGCCGCATCGTCTGCATTGATGTTATATGTCTCATAATCCTCGCCTAAACCTATAGGACTTATAATAGGAAGAAAGTCATTTTCTAAAAGATCATAGATAATCTTGGGAGAAACCTTTGTTACATTGCCCACAAATCCGATATCCTGACCGTTTGAGAGTTTCTTTTCAACAGTTAAGAGCTTTCCGTCCTTTCCTGATATTCCGACTGCCTTGACCCCGAGCTCCTCGACCATGCGGACAAGGTTCTTGTTCACTCTGCCAAGTACCATCTCGGCGATCTCCATTGTCTCAGAATCGGTAACTCTTAATCCGTTAACGAATTCCGCCTCTTTTCCGACCTTGGATACCCAGCGGCTGATCTCCTTGCCGCCTCCGTGAACTATGATGGGCTTGAAGCCTACGAGTTTGAGCAGAGTTACATCCTTTATAACGTTTTTCTGCAGTTCCTCATTGCTCATTGCAGAGCCGCCGTACTTAACAACTATTATCTTACGATTAAACTTTTGAATGTATGGAAGGGCCTCGATGAGTACTTCCGCCTTCTCCATTACCTTATCAAGATTCTTATCCATTTCAGTATTCTCCACTTCTTTTTATGACCTGTAGTCAGCGTTTATCTTAACATAATCATAGGTAAGATCACAGCCCCATGCTCTTGCTTCTTCACTGCCCATATGCATATCGGCTATTATCCTTACTTCCTTTTGAGAAAGGATCTTTGTTGCTTCCTCTTCGCTGTATCCCGCATCGGCACCGTTTTTGTATATCAGCATCTTTGTACCGCCTGCTTCATAATAGAGTTCCATATCCTCTGGATCAAACTTTGCACCGGAATAACCGAGTGCGCACAGTATCCTTCCCCAGTTTGCATCATGACCGTAAATGGCAGCCTTTGTAAGGCTTGAGCAGATAACCGATTTTGCAAGGATGCGTGCATCGGATTTTGTCGCCGCATTCACTACATGACACTCAACAAGTGCTGTAGCGCCTTCTCCGTCTCCGGCAAGTCTCTTTGCCTGAGTCTCATTTACATAGTGGATAGCTTCCTTGAATGTTTCATATTCAGGCGTGCCTTCCTTTATCTCGGGATTGCCGGCCATTCCGTTTGCCATAATCAGCAGTGTATCGTTTGTAGATGTATCTCCGTCAACAGATATCATGTTGTAGGTATCTACCACATCTTCTTTGACTATTTTGGTCAAAGCATCTTTTCCTATCACTGCATCCGTGGTGACATAACCGAGCATTGTGCACATATTCGGATGGATCATTCCAGATCCCTTGCTCATTGCTCCGATCGTAACAGTTGTTCCTGCTATATCGATCGTAACAGCCAGTTGCTTGTTTACAGTATCCGTAGTCATTATAGCCTTTGAAGCGTTGGTACTGCTTTCATAAGAATGAGCCTTTGCTGCAGCAAGCTTATTAATACCCGCCGTTATTTTATCCATTGGAAGCTGTGCTCCAATGACACCTGTAGAGCCTACAAGAACCGCATTCTTAGGGATGTTAAGCACTTTTGAGGCTGCCTCTGCAGTCTTTATGCAGTAATCCATGCCTTCCTTGCCTGTTCCGGCATTGGCGATTCCCGTGTTAACGATGACTGCCTGAACATACTCTGAATTCTCAACAAGATCCATATCCCACTTAACGGGAGCAGCCTTAACGACATTGCTCGTAAATGTTCCTGCGACCACACACGGCTTTTGTGAATAGATTATTGCCATGTCCTTCCTGTTTTCATATTTTACCTGGGCTTCAACACCGGCTGCTTCAAATCCTATCGGAGAAGCGATACCGCCTTCTATTATATTCATATCTATTTCCTTCCT
>CADAPR010000193.1 GCA_902789785.1 uncultured Lachnospiraceae bacterium | reverse complement strand
ATTACAAATATACTTCCTACCTTCTTATTTACAAGAAATTCAAGAACATATGCCAGTGCAAAAGATAGGAGCAATACCTGAATGACTGTATAGAAAGCAAGCCCGTCTATGTTTATACCGTTTGCCTTAAACCATTGTCCAAGATCATAGCATTCACCTAAGATTAGTGTATGAAGTATGGGGTGATGATTATCCAGTTTTCCTGTAGTGTACTGAATAAGTTGAGGCTCCCCGTCATATGAATATATTCCCGGGAAATATGCCAAGAAGCACGGAAGCCACGATATCAGTATCACAGCTTGCCAAAACCATGTTTTGAAAAACAGTCTATTCGTCAAAGGCTTTGTTGCTAGAATCTTCTTTCCAAATTTCCAAAAGCAGATGATGCTAGCGAAGCAGAGTACAAAAAACAACAATCCTTCCAGAATGTTCGTTTTTAATGATATACTGACATCTCCGCTTCTTACATCTAAAAATCTGCCGAGTATCTGTAGGATCGATATGAACGCCGTAGCCATTAAACATGTTATTAAGTTGGATCTTTTGAAGTTGCACATAAAACCAAACGACTTTTTCTAGTATTGTTTCATTACTACAACTCCCCCACTTGTATCAGTATACTACAAAAGCAATCCTACGTTAATAATGCAAGTTATGAATTGTTATGTTATAATCACTCATTGTATGAAGGCTGTTTTTAATTCGAAAAACAAACTGTATATCGCAATCTGTATTGCCATGCTGTTCATTTCCATATCAATCATGGCTATATACTGCAGCGGCGATGATATATACGGAGATGAAGTATTCTCCATCGGCTTTGCCAATAACACAGAACTGCTCTTCCTTACTCCCGGCGGAATGGAAAGACATGCGGTTGGCGGCTGGATAAGCGGCGACTATATAAGAAGCTATTATGCCGTTGACGAGGGAGAGTCCTTTAACCTCATAGGGTGCGTAAGGCAGGCAAGGGATGATGTGCATCCGCCTCTTTATTTTATGTTGCTTAATGCATTCAGCAGCTTTGCTCCTGGTAAAGCGACCCCATTTCCCGGACATCTGATAAATGTCATTGCGTGTACTATCCTGCTTGTTATTATATATCTGATCTCATTAAAGATAACGCATGACAGGATTAAATCCTTTATACCAATGATCATAATGTTGGGAACACCGGCACTTGAAACCGAAGTTACATATATACGCATGTATGCTCCATTATGTGCTATTCTGCTGATATATATGTATCTGTGCATGCTTTTGACAGATAAGAAATATGATCGCAGACCATTATATATAATATTGGGACTTACTACGACTATTGGAACACTCACGCATTACTATTACTATATAATGTGTTTCTTTACTGCCCTAACAGCAACTATGATACTGCTTAAGCAAAAAAGAATAAAATCATTTATTAAGTTTTTTATATCTCAGCTGATTGGTGCTGTGATATCCTTTGCTGCCTATCCTTATGTTTTCAGGCATATGCTTCACAGCGAACGCGGTGAACAGGCTTTTGAAAACCTTGGCAGTACAGATAAGGGGTTCTACCTTGAACATCTAAAGGGGTTTGCAAGGACATACAATACTGAACTGTTCAACGGCCATTTCTTTATATATGCAGTCATAATTATAATCATGTCTGTTTGCGCTTCGGCAGTCCTTATAAAAAATTCAAAAGATAAGACTGATAATGTACTAAATAAAAACAGCATGAAGGATGCTCTGATACTCATCGTCCCTTCTATCCTTTACTGGTGCACACTTTTTAAGATATCATATTCGACAAGATGGCTTTATATCAGTCCTACATTTGCTCCGATAATACTTGTATTATCGCTGATATTCATATGGACAGTTCATACTGTATTTTCAAAAAAGAGTAATGCTATACTATGTATTATTGCAATTATCGTATGTACATCATATCTTGTCATCTCAATACCTGAAAGAGTAAAGATGCGTGATCTGCTTTCTTCACGTATGGATGTCATTAAGTCAACATCTGATGACAGGGACTGCTTGTTCATATATGATGAATGGAGCAATCCTCACTACGGAAGAGATCTTGAACTGATAAACTATGATCAGATCAAGTTTCTTTCAATGGACGAACTGTATACGACTGATCTTGTATCAGCTTTTGAAAACAGAGCGTCAAATGACAATGATCTTGCTGTGTATATCAGGACCAGTATACCTGATGCTCAACACGTTTCTGAATATATATATGAAGCATTTGACGGAAAAGATATCAAACTGATATCTGATGACGGTTTTTTTATTTATAACATCGATAAGTGATATAAGAGATCTTGATACATGCATTAAAGCATGTGAAGATGTGGATTTCATCCTTCATCAGGCTGCCTGGGGAAGTGTTCCCAGAAGTATAGAGATGCCGCTTTTTTATAACGAGAATAACATCGGCGGTACACTTAATATGATGGAAGCTGCTCGTAGAAGCGGAATAAAGAAGTTTGTCTATGCTTCAAGTTCTTCAGTTTATGGAGATCATCCCATTCTTCCCAAGGTTGAAGGCCAGGAAGGAAACCTTCTTTCTCCTTACGCTCTTACCAAACGCGTGACCGAAGAATACGGCAAACTCTACCATAAGTTATATGGTCTGGATACATACGGACTCAGATACTTTAATGTATTCGGCAGACGCCAGGATCCTGACGGAGCTTACGCTGCTGTTATACCGAAATTTATAAAGATGCTTATAAACGGCGAGACTCCTACCATCAATGGTGATGGAAAGCAGTCCCGTGATTTCACCTATATTGATAACGTTGTTGAAGCCAATCTCAAAGCTTGTCTTGCTCCTTCAGAGGCTGCAGGAAATGCTTTCAATATAGCATACGGCGGAAGGGAGTTTCTGCTTGATATCTATTATGATCTGTGCAAGGCTCTAAACATTGAGCGTGAGCCCAATTTCGGTCCTGACAGACCAGGTGATATAAAGCACTCAAACGCAGATATAAGCAAAGCAAAAAAGATGCTGGGTTATGATCCGGAATATGACTTTGAAGCCGGTATAAAGCTTGCTATAGACTGGTATAAAGAAAATCTATAATCCCTTATAATGCTTGGCTAAATAAACGGAGAACCCGAACAGCCCGACAGTTTCAGTGAGATGAAAGATTACCGATGTCCATACAATGCCTATTTCCCTGCCTGTAAATGTGATAGTCTGCATCTGAAGTATACCGAATGCCAAAAGAAACAAAACAGCAATCATGAGCACGATGATACCTAAGCGTCTGTCTTGAAGAAATATCGCTGTCATCATGATCCCAAGAAGTATTGCGGTTAACATCGCAAGATATTTAAATCCGTGTGTCTGATTATATATCGAAAAGAAATCTTTGTACTGGTTGACGTCTGTGATCAGTAATATCAGTTGAGACGTGACTCTCCTGTATATAAGAGATGATATATAATATACAGATTCCGCACCTATGAGTATCACTGCCCAAAGCTGCAACAGCTGCATTATCGCTTCAGCTGAAAGCGAAGACAGTTTTGTACCTAGTGTCTCCTCCTGCAATCTTCCTATTTCTTTTCTGTCATCAGCTTCTATAGTGTCTCTGAAACACGTAAGCTTTTTCCACGTCAGATAAAACACTACCGCTATGACCACTATTTCGAAAAACGAAAAGAAAGTCTGAACACGCCACAGAAATGAATTTATCATATCAGGAGTCATGCTGTTGTTTCTGTTCATGATTATCCGTATGATCGCTCTGCATGTGGAACAAGCAAGCCTTGCTAAGGCTGAGAGCATTATCGGAACGGACAAAAGATGCTTATGTCTGCTAAAATACATGTTTATCTGTAAACCTCATCTATAAGCCAATCGGTGTAGCTTTCAACTGTATCAAAACCGGCTTTTTTACAGTTTTCTTCCATAGCGTTCAGCTTGTCTGTATCATTCCACAGTCTGTGGATAGTCTCAGTAAGAGCATTTACATCTCCGCTGACAAACTCAAGACCTGTTCGGTTTTCTCCTATAAGTTCTGGTATTCCGCCAATCCTAGCTCCAATAACAGGAGTTCCGTAGGATATCGCTTCCATTACCGCAAACGGACAGTTTTCATACCATTCCGAGGGATATATAGCGAATCTTGCCTCCCTTATAAGCTTATGCAGTTCTTCTCCATTTAGAAAACCTCTGTTCTCGATATTTTCAACATCCTTAAGTTCACTCTCGAGCGGACCGCTTCCCGCAAAAACAAACGGTATCTCCGGGAGAGCCTTTGCTGCGTTTATTAACGTCATTATCCCTTTTTCTTTAGCATATCTACCAAAGTAGAGAACATAATCCTTCTTTGGAAGATTCATGATCTTATCAAAATCATCTCCCTTTAGGAAGAAATTATGCTTTGCTACAAGGTTGCATCTGTTAAGTATCTCATCTTTTTTGAACTGATCACACAAAAACACACTGGGACAGATAATAGTATCCACCCTGGAGTATGTTTTCTTCATCCTGTAAAGACGAGCTTCTATCGCACCAAACATGCTCTTTAGCGTTGAACCGTGAATGCACTTGTTTTTCGTACAGTTAATATATCTTCCGCCTATGCACTTATCACAGTTATGATCAGTCTGCGGTATCCTCATCATGTGATTGGGACATATCCATTGATAATCATGCGCAGTAGATACTATCTTTACATTTCTTCCCGTCTTTTTTCTGTATGATATGATCTCATCTATGATCGAAGGAGTTATCTGGAAGTTTATGTTGTTAAGATGCACAACATCAGGCTGCATCTGATCAAGTACTTTTCTTATCTGTTTTTTTGCTTCTTTTGAGTATATGATCTTAAAAGGATATAGAAGCTTTCCCATCTTTCCTGTATGGAAATCCATATCCGATGTATAGGCCTCTGATCTATTACCTACGATACGCCCTTTATGCTCCATACCAAAAAACTGGACCTCGTGACCCAGTTTTTCAAGTTGCTTTCCTATCTCAAATATATATGTTTCGGAACCGCCGTTTGGATATAAGAATTTGTTTACTATTAAAACTTTCATTTTACCTTCCTATGATCTTATCAAGTCTTGTCATGTATTCTCTTACAACTATGCTTCTGTCAAAGTTTTCTTCAATATACTTTCTTCCCGCAAGCCCCATAGCCTCCTGCTCATCCACGGACAT
>CADAPR010000192.1 GCA_902789785.1 uncultured Lachnospiraceae bacterium | reverse complement strand
ACATGAAGATTTGATTCTTTCATGTCTATGATATGATCGCCTTTTTCATCTTCTATATAGGCTTCTCTTATCTTCCACTCCTTTGGAACGGTCCAGTCAAATACCTGCGTCCCTGAAGGAACGGATGAGATCTTAAGCTCAGTACCAGAAGAAGCGATGTAATCTGAAATGTCGCTTAAGGTCTGTCTTACTCCTTCTCCCGTTATGCTCCTGTTGTATGGAAAGATGCGTGATGCAAATTCATACATCCTCTTTCCGGCTTCGTTTTCTATACTCATCTGTCCTATCCCTTTAGCAGTCCGTTTAAATATACTCTGTCTATCTTTCCGTTGACATTGAGCGGCATCTGCTCCATCCTGTTTATCTTTGCAGGCAGCATATATCCAGGAACTCTGCTCTTGAGTTCCTTGTATACAGCCTTATCCGTAATGTCAGTGTCCGAAACATAGAAGAACACTATCTGCTTGTTTGCATCATCGTACAGGGTGCAGCATATATTGATGCCGTCAATCGAACTTCCTGCGGTATCTATCTCGCCAAGCTCGATACGATGTCCCTGATGCTTTATCTGAAAATCCTTTCTTGATAGATACATCAGCTCGCCGTGTTCATTGTATTCAACGATATCGCCGGTCCTGTATATCTTCTCGTGATAGAATTTATTTAAAGGATTCTGCACAAACGCCTTGTCTGTCTTCTCGTAATCCTTGAAGTATCCCATGGAAAGACATGTTCCTCTTACGCAGAGTTCGCCTTTCTTTCCGGGGCCTGTTACGCGTTCATCCTTATCATCAAGTACGATGATGTCGGTATTCTTGCATGCAAATCCGATTGGAAGCGGCTCGTCATCCGCAAACTCTCTGTCTATGATGTAGTAAGTGCATACATCTGTTATCTCTGTAGGTCCGTAGAGATTTGCAAACATCGCATTCTCATAATGTCTGCGCCATGCATTGAGCTGCTTGTTCGGCATTACCTCGCCGCAGAAAAGTATCTTATCAAGTTTCGGCAGTTCTTCTCTGTCCAAAATGCCGCTGTTTGCAACACCGACAAGTGCGGAAGGAACCCAGAATATCGTATTTATCTTATTGTTTTTGAGAAAAGCAAACAGATCCTTCTGGAAAGTGAAGTGTCTCTCAGGTATGATATATGTCGTAGATCCGTTTCTTAGTGTTGAATATATATCGAGTATCGAATTGTCGAAATAAAACGGAGCCTGATTTCCGAATACCGTTTTATCGTCAAATTCAAAAGTATCATAAAGCCATTCGGCATAGTCTATAACACCCCTGTGGCTTATGGTCACACCCTTTGGCATTCCCGTTGACCCTGAAGTAAACAGTACATACAAAGGATCAGTATCGATGTTGTCCTCATAGTATTTTTTCTTTTCAGAAGATATTTCAATATCCCTGATATCGATGCCTGCAAATGCATCATTGTCAAACGGCTCGTCATTATAAAGAATTGCTGACGGAGCAAGCACCTCAACTATCCTGTCGATACGTGCCTTTGGAGAATGACGGTCTATCGGTGAATAGAAATTTCCGCTGCATACGATACCCATGAATGCGATCAGGCAGTCTACACCCTTGTACATGTATACGCCTATCGGCTGATTCTTTATATCGCCGCATACTTCGTGGATACGATCAGCTATGGCATATGCCATGTCTCTTAGCTGACTGAATGTGACCGACTTGTCTATATCAGCAAAAGCGATCTTGTCGGGATATCTTAGTGCTGTTTTCTCCAGATACTCAAAAACATTTGTGATCATAATGTTAACCTTTAAGAGAGTCGACCATTCCCGCGATCTTGTTCACTGTGGCAAAGTTTTCCAAAGTTACAACCTCTTCGGGTATGAACACTCCCAGTCTTTCCTCAATATTGTTTATCAAAAGGACGAGGCTTAACGAATCTAAGATACCATTTTCAAACAGATCCGTATCGTCCTCAAAATCCTCATATTCGTTTATCTCCTGAATAAACTCTGTTATCTTTTCTTTCATCCTAAACCTCCATGTCAGTCTCATTTTTATGAGTCTGACCTTTTTCCCAGTCAAGCTCATATCCCATAAAGTCATACCAGCAGTCACCGTTACTGTGCTTTAGATTATCCGCTATCACAGGAAACGCTCCCGCAAGATCTACAAGCTGAAGTGAGACCTTTCCGAAATTGCCTTTTGTCGCTACATGCGCATTGACCAGACAGTCATCCGGTGTGACCTGTTTTGACTCTATATCAAGATCTCTGACAAACATCGTATATGTACGTTCTTCGCAGTTTCCATCACTGTCAACATACTGACCGTGAAAATCCTTGAAATATCTGTGCGGAACACGTATCGATTCCTCAACGTAATGAAGGAATGTAAAGCTTCCTCCCAGCGAAACATTGATTATCAGATTCTTTCCATGACATTCATGAAGATACGCAAAGGGCGAATCCTTGCCCCATGCTGTCCTGTTTGTCATATGAACGAGCTTATCAGCATCCTTCCCCCATACCATGAATGAGTAAAGCGGATGAGCGGTACGTTTAAAATCTGTCCTGTTGTTTAGTATCCAGTTACTGAAAGCACCGACTTCTCCCTGTGTGGTCTTGGAATCATACGGGATATTTCTGCAAAAGCTCCATGTGAACACAGGGAACATAAGCGTTCCCTCTTCTCCGACTAATCTCTCAATACTGTCGGTTAAGACATTGTAAAATAGATCTATGTCCTTCTTTCCCTTAAGGCCACACTGTCTGCATGCATCAAGAGTTAAGAGAGTTACGTCTGACGAGATATATAAAATATCACCTTTTTTGACTCCGAGGTTAGTCAGTTCATCCATCAGACTGTCAGTATACTGCTTGATCTCCATAGTAAATGATCGGGAGTCGATCATGATCACGACTCCCTTTCGGTTGATTTCTTTGCCAGATACTTTTCGGCATCTACAATATTCTTTACATATACCCCTTTGTACTTCTCACCCAAAATGGACTTGATATCTCGGAGTATTTTATGCTCACTGCTTATAACTATCACAAGAGGCTTTTCATCTTTATCGTCGTTTCCTGTGCTTTGACAGATCCCACCTTCACATAGATTGATTCGATCAGTTATGATTATGATATTCTAGCAACTTAGGGTATATCATTTCAACAGATTCTGTCTAAACGGTCATTTTAAGAGTTTAAACGGTCTTCATCATGCAATGCTCACCTTAAACACCACAGGCAGCCGCGAATCATTTTTGCATTCGACTCTCAGTCCATCCTCATCATGAGAGAAACTTGCATTCTTTCCTAAAAGAGTCGTGATCTTTTCGATCCTGCAATTAAATGCGCCCTGTTTTTTAGCAAGTGACCTGACTGTATACTTTCCGTTTTCATCCGCTCTCATTGCA
>CADAPR010000191.1:885-4221 GCA_902789785.1 uncultured Lachnospiraceae bacterium | reverse complement strand
CACGGCTGGTCTAATATTGTACCTAAAATATGTATGTAGGATAAGGGGTAACTTTAAAAAATAGGTAAATGTACCCATAATCTAAAATGACTATTGAAAATGGCTGATTCCAAAGCTTTGACTATGGCTGTTAAATGTATTAGGGAGACTTTGAAGACGGTCAGTGCCAGAGGCGTTGAACTCAAAAAGTATAATAATGAGATATTCCCATATAAGATTCCGGCGTTGATAGCGGGAATTGCAATGAAGAAGCTTTTTGCCGGAAACGAACTTATATCCAAAATTATGACATTACACAATGATGTAAAGGATATCGTTTACGGCTGCCGTTGTGTGTACGATGAAGGTAAGAGACTTGGCTTAGAACTTCCTTTATGATAATTAATTAAGAAACTTTTGGTTTTACGTACTAACGTAGAGTTTTGTATTTCGATATTTTGAGGAGTGGAATCATGGCAGACATAAAATGCACAAAGTGCGGTGGCACATTAAAATTTCAGCAAGGAGATACTGTGGGCGTTTGCGAATCCTGTGGGGCCGAGCAGACTTTAGCTCATCTTGATGAAACGGAAGAAAAATGTATAGCTCCTGCTAAACCAACTAAAATACTGAATAAACAAATTGTTATTAAAACTCTTATTGTATGTGCCTGTGTTGCATTAGTTATTCTTGGAATTATTTATCGTATATCGCTGGGCATTAAGATTAATGACAGACATTTTCCTGATCGGGCATTAAGTAATAGTGTAAGAATATTGGATTTAAATCAAAATGGATATTTAAGTAAGAAGGAATTGGCAGAAGCATATACTCTTGGTATTTGGGGCCCGTGTCGTGATCTGTCCGGAATTGAGTATCTGACCAATTTGAAAAGACTTATTATTAATGGGTGTCAATTCTCTGATCTGTCAGGCGTAGAGTACCTGACTGATCTGGAAGAACTGCATCTTAGTAATATTTATGGTCAATGTCCTGACCTGTCAGCCCTTGAGAATCTGACTAATTTAAAGGAACTTAGAATATATGAATCTGTATTCAGTGAAAAATTTGTTTTTGATAATGATATATCAGTTACCAATCTGAATTTTAAATATTGTGTTTTTGAGAAAGGTATTCTCTTTAAAAATAATTCTGTTGAAGACGTAAATGTTGATGAATGTGCAGCATGCGGTGAAGTTGTTTTTGCGGATTGTGATGGATTGATTGATTTCGATGCAGATTTTCATCCAGATGATTATGATTTGGATTGGGTTTTGGACGATTATAAATTTGAATATTTTGAAGCTTTGATGGAACAAAGCTTCAGCATTGATTTATCAGGATGCGATAGTCTGGAGAGAGTTTTTGTTCATAATACAGGAATAATTTCTTCTGTTAATCTTAGTAATTGCAGCATGCTAAAAGAAATCAATCTATACGATTGGCGTGATAAATCAGATGAGATTACTCTGAATATCAGGGGTTGTCCTAATATTGATTATGCTTTTATAGGGATAATTGGTCTTAAAGAATTAGACATCAGTGACTGTCCGCTACTGATATCTGCAACAGAACAAACTCCAAGCGATAAAGATTACTGCCTTGAATATGAGAGTGAAGATGGATATATTTGGGCATCAAACGAGAAATTGAAGATTATAAAATGATTTTTGAGAGTGACGTAAGAACATAATATTGAAATTTGATCGGTTAAAAAATCTAACAATACATAAAATGAGCGTAGAGAGCAGTTATAAAAGAGGCGTATAATTAAACGTCTCTTTTTTGTTAAACGAAGAGTATCAGCATAGAAGCTGCCTGACAACAGATGATCCCCATATAGTATTTAAAATATACTCAAAATACCCATTGACATCCATAAGCATCTGCTCTATTATGAACATATCGAATATCTGTTCGATAAAGGAGGGCTTATGGACAGGGTGATACTGCACAGTGACATGAACTGCTTTTACGCCTCTGTGGAGATGCTTCATCATCCGGAATTCGGTGATCGTCCCCTTGCAGTCGGAGGAGATCCGTTAGCCAGACACGGAATAGTGCTGACGGCAAATTATCCCGCAAAGAGAAGAGGAGTCAAGACAGGAATGGCTCTATGGCAGGCAAGAAAGGCATGCCCGGAGCTTATATTCGTTCCTCCGAGGATGGATCTTTATTTAAGATTCTCAAAGCTTGCCCATTCAATATATAAAGACTATTCGGATATGATCGAACCTTTTGGCATAGACGAATCCTGGATCGATATAACATCGAGCGTATCAGCATTGGGAGACGGACCTCATATCGCTGATAAGATAAGCAAAAGGATAAAGCATGAACTGGGTCTTACCGTATCCATAGGGATCAGCTATAACAAGATATTTGCAAAGTTCGGATCCGATTACAAAAAGCCTGATGCCATAACTCATATCACAAGAGACAACTACAAGGATATCGTATGGAGATCACCTGTTGGAGATCTGCTCTATGTCGGAAGGGCAACAGAGAGAAAACTAAGATCTGTCGGAATAAGGACAATAGGAGATCTTGCGACCGCAAGCCCCGATTATCTTAAAGGAATGCTTGGAAAGATGGGACTTATCCTGTGGATATTTGCAAACGGAGAGGATCAGACTCCGGTCAGTGAGGACAAGGAAGTCTCTCCGATAAAGAGCATAGGAAACAGCACTACAACACCGAGAGATCTGACATGTGATGATGATGTAAGCACAGTGCTGTATCTTTTGTCGGAAAGTGTGGCAAGCAGATTAAGAGACAATCATTTCGTGGGAAGGAATGTAGGCATATCTGTAAGGGATAACGGACTTTTCTGGTTTTCCAGACAGAAAAAGATAGATATCCCCACAAACATATCTGAAGAGATATACAGATACGCGCTAGAGATATTTAAGGCAAATTATACATGGCGCCAGCCCATAAGGAGTATAGGCGTGAGAGTATCCGATCTTATACTGGATGAGTACTGCTATCAGTTAAGCCTCTTTAGCGATCCCATAATGCGCGAGAAGCAGCTTAAGGCTGATATAGCCGTAGATTCATTAAGAAACAGATTCGGACATGAGAGCATAATGAGAGGACGGATGTACATGGACAGAGCTCTTTCAGGGCTTGACGCAAAGGCAGAGGATCACATGGTACATCCGCATTCATACTTTGAAAAAGGAAACAGAGTAAGTAGCGAGGAGATATACGGATAATGGCAATAAGAAACGGTTTTAAGGTATATGTTGACGTAGGAGCGGTCTTTTCCGATGAAGGAGAGCTTCTTCCTCAGTATCTTATCTGGGAAGACGGTACACGCTATGACATAGATATGGTAAAGAGCATTGAAAGATG
>CADAPR010000191.1:0-870 GCA_902789785.1 uncultured Lachnospiraceae bacterium | reverse complement strand
AACAACAGATGGTTTGTTGAGGCCAAAAGATCTTCTTAAAATGGCAGGCCCACCCTTTCAGGCAAAAAGGGTGGGCAACAAATGGAAAAATATATCTGATCATGCAGAGCATTGCATGAATCATCTTGCTAAATAATGATAACATAAAAAGTGTAACAGATCATGACGGTTTACATAACACACATTCAAAAAAACACAGATTTAAAACAGATGAAACACACTTTGTTCATAATCAGGGGGTATATATAAGATATAAGTTAGATATAAGAAACCTCCCCTGCAATGGATTTATTATGACAAAAGAAGGTCGTGGCTTGCCACGATTTTCTTTTTGTACAAATATATCCAAAAAACACTTTTTAAATATGCTCTTATAAATGGCAGGCCCACCCTTTCAGTCAAAAGGGTGGGCACAAATGGAAGATATATAAAAGTCACACCACTCCGGCGTGAACTGTTACTCTTCAAAAACCACTCAAAGGAGTGGTCTTTGTATGTTGGGAGTATAATGAAAAAGAAAAACGTAACTTATCTTGAAAGTATGGTAACATATTAAGTGTAACAGATCTTTTGGAGGAAGCTATGAATAACTACGAGGAATATCTTAACCACAAGGCTGGCCATGTACTTAAGATTGAAGATGCTCAAAGCATCTATAAGAGAATGACTGATGCGATAGCAAAATGCGAGCATGAGGCCAAGAAGGAGCTGTGGGATGACTTTGTACAAAGATGCTTCAAATACACCCTTGTTCGCTGCAAATGGGAGTTCATGGACTACCAGGAAAGGATAGATGCGGATCCGTCAAGAACAAGGATGCATGATACGGTGATCGACTCCATAGAGATACTGGCCCGTCTTGCAAACAAG
>CADAPR010000190.1 GCA_902789785.1 uncultured Lachnospiraceae bacterium | reverse complement strand
GCCTGCAGCATATGATATTCTCCTATCGATCTTATATTGCTGCAGGAAAGCTGTATCATATCGATATCATCAGCATCCTTATCCCTTATCACTGCTCTTACTTCATCTATCGTCTCAAGGCTTACGGCATTTACTACGTATCTGACGCCCTTTCTCTTTTTTTCTATGGCATCTACTATCTGAGAGAGCATATGCGAGCTTCCTCCGATGAATACGCAGTCAGGAGCCTCTGTACCCTCTAAGCATTCAGGCGCCTTTCCTTTTATCGCTGACACATTCATAGCATGATGCTTTTTTATATTCTGAAGCATAAGATCATATGCCGCATCATCTTTCTCAAAGGAATATACCTTAAGCGACGGATGTATCGCTGCTGCCTCTACAGCGACAGAACCTGTCCCGCCGCCGATATCGTAGACCACATCCCCTTTGCACAGATGAAGTCTTATTATGCTCTCGTGTCTTATGCACTCCTTTGTCATTGGTATCCTGTCGCGAATGAAGTCTTCATCGCGGAGAACATTTATGAGAGGCTCTTTCATGCATCCTTCATTGATTATCAGTGCGGTTATAACGCCTTTATGCTCAAAAGATGCAGCATCTTCAGGCGAGAGGCTTATCAGTTTTTCAGCTTCATAAGACAGATCTATCCCTGCAATGATCTTGCAGTCAAGCTTGCGATCTGACAGCTCGTTTCCAATATCCCTTATATCTTCATCTTCCGTGAATGCTTATTATTGCGCCGTCATCATAGCTTGTGCCGACAAGCGAAGAAAGATACGATACCGACGATATCCCGGGCAGTATCCTGATATCGGCTTTACTGTCCCATTTTTTAAGAGCAGCACTCATCGCTTTCGTTCCGCTGTAAAAGCCGCTGTCGCCGCTAAAGACGATCACTGCCTTTTGTATGCTCCTGTCGCTTTCAAGAACCGGTATAATATCCTTTGCAAGGTACATATCGAATTTTTTACCGGCGCTTATACCGTCTATGATCCTCTTTGCCCCGAATACTGCATCCGCTTCTTTTATCGCCTCTCTGACTTCATGTGTAAGACATTTATCAGAACCCATTCCGCAGCCTGCAAGAGTGATGATGCGTTTTGCTTCGTATTCCGATCCTGTTACTAACCTGTATACATCGTAAATATCTTTACCGTCTTCCTTTTGAGGCCGTCTGATCACATGACAGGTCACGCCAAGTTCGCAGGCTGCTTCAAGCTTTTGCTCAAATCCGCCGATACTGCCGCTTTCTTTTGTGACCAGATGTCTGATATCAAACTGCTTCATTACAGCCATGTTCATCTCTTTTGAAAAAGGTCCCTGCATGGCTATTATGTTCTTTGGACTTATCTGCTCAGTTGCACATATATCAAGGCTCTCTATTACCGGAAGCACTCTTACATATGTCCTTTCCTTTGTATTTAGTGATACATTGCTGCAATAAGTATCAAGTTCCTTGCTGCCGGTAGTAAGGAGTATATTTCCTTTTGTCTTATCAAGCGCTCTGGCACACCGCTCAATGCTCTCATATGTTTCGTGATCAGATGTCACATCGGATTCTTTTCTGATGACCCTGACATACCTTGCTCCCATATGATCTGCAGCCATTTTTATATTTGCCGTTACATCAGTCGCATACGGATGAGTTGCATCGATAATAAAGTCCTCAGCCTTGATCCCTTCTGACTCCATTACAGCTATCATCTGATCACAGTCAAGCCGTCCTACATGTATCCTTGCATACTCGCTCTTTTGCGTCATCTCGTTTCCGTATTCGGTCGCAACGCATACAAGATGATCGATGCCTCTTATATCAAGCATTGATGAGAGCTCTCTTCCTTCAGTTGTTCCGGAAAATATGATTATTCTCACTTATTCTCATAGCCTCTCGGTGTTACCATTTTTTGATTAACGATCCTTGTCTTTGAATTTCCGATAAAAACAGTCGTAAACATATCAACCTGCTTATCTGCAAGCTCAGACAGAGTGCATACTGCGGTTTCCGTTCCCTCTCTGCCGATGTTTTTTACATATCCGCAGACTGTATCAGGCGATATTTCGGTTAACATAATTTCACAAGCTCTTTTAAGATGATCCTTTCTCTTATGGCTTGCAGGGTTATAGAGTACGATACAGAAATCTCCTTTTGCAGCGCATCTTAGTCTTTTTTCTATCAGCTCCCAGGGTGTTAAAAGATCGCTTAGGCTTATCACACAGAAATCATGATTTATCGGAGCTCCCAAAAGCGCTGCTCCTGATGAGGCTGCAGTTATACCGGGTATTATCTCAATATCATTAAATCCCCTTTTTTGAGCTGTCTCAAGAAGAGGAGAAGCCATGCCGTATATTCCTGCATCACCGCTGCAGATCAGAGCGACACTCTTATTATCCTTCGCAAGATCGATACATCTGTCGCATCGGTCTATCTCCTGTTTCATCGCACTTTCCAGATACTCTTTGTCAGGATAATATGCTCTTACGATATCTATATAAGCCTTGTATCCAACGATCATATCGCTGTCTTCGATTGCCTTTTTTGCACGCTCAGTTAAGCTTGCCTCTTCGCCGGGTCCTATGCCTACAACATATATCTTTCCCATATACTCAAAACCTTTTTGCTACGGCAACGGTCATGCCGTCACCTGTCTTCTTTCCCACTACTATTTCTGAGTTTACGCCTGCGCAGAGCACTGCCGCTCTTTCACAGACGTTGTCAACACCGACTGTCTTTTTTACAAATTCGGATGCTTCAAACTCTCCTTTAACCTTATTTAACAGCGCAGCATCAAATGTGATAAGCGGTATGCTGTATTTATCCTTTAGATATATGAGAGCCTCTTCATCTTCCTTTACATCTATGCTCGCTAACGCATATACGTCCTTTATATCGATACCGTTAGCATTCAGTACATCAAGCACAAACTCTTCAACCTTCTTCTTATCTGTATCTCTTTTCATGCCTATCCCGACAGTGTACCTTTTGGGTGCAAACAAAAGATCATACTCCTTATCGGTCGCATCTGCGATGATGATATCAACAGGTTTATCGGGCGGATAATCCTTTATCGAGAGTGTTATCGGCTTTCCCTCTATCGCCTTTGCGGATACCTTTTTTATCCCCTCTCTGTTGCATATCTTAAGCGAGTTTTCAACCGCAAATACATCTGCAGAAAATGCCAGGTGCGAATCGGTAGACGTGGTGATTATCGCCTCGGCATCTATCAGTTTTGATATGACTGAAGCCAGCTTGTTAGCCCCTCCGCCGTGACCGCCGATAACAGGTATCACAAATCTTGCCAGGTCGTCTATCACGATAACGGGACTGTCGCTTAGCTTATCCTTTACAAACGAAGATATGGCTCTTATCGCTATCCCCATCGCTCCCACAAAGATCAGCGCATTGTGATCCTCAAACTGTCTGCCTGTCCAGTCTTTCAGGTCTGTAACGCTTTCAAAGTCATCATCAGACTCTATACCTTGCATGCTTATATAGGCCTTTGCTTTTTCAAGCCCGGCTTTAGTCAGTTCTTCATTTAATCTCTCTATCAGAGCCTTACCGTCCTTAGTAAAGCATATCGCAGCTTTTTTCATATGATCTGAGATGTTCCTTTTCTGTATCCTGTCGTAAATGCAGGATCATACAGTTTTGATCTGTCAAAGTTTTTATGAGTGACTGCATCACCGACTAGCACTATCGC
>CADAPR010000189.1 GCA_902789785.1 uncultured Lachnospiraceae bacterium | reverse complement strand
GTACAGCAAAATCTGCGATAGAAGCGCTTATTATCCTGTCCTGTTTTTGCTTATCAAGTTCAAAAAAGAGTTTATTTGGCATATGCTCTCCTGTTTTTTCTTTTTGGATGACCACGTGGTCGCCCACCGGCCAAAATATATAGTGACCACACGGTCACTATAGTCATGTTACATTATTGATCGATAGTTGTCAACATATATTTGATCCTGTATTAAAACAGCGAAAATGCGGAACATATACCGGAAAAGATATTTGCTATCGCATGTATGCACCAGCTTGGAAGTATTGATCCGTCAGCTTTCTTCTCATTCGTATAACCCATAAACCAGCCGATAGCACCGGTAAATAAAATGACGATGATAGCCAAGAGCACGCCCACCGAAGAAATAAACATGATCCCGTGCATCAGTCCAAACAACAGAGCCTGTATCGCATTTCCCGCATTAAACCCAAACCTGTTTGAAATCCTCTTTAACAAAAAGCCCCTAAACAGGATCTCTTCCGGTAAAGCGGTATTAAATATCGCATATATGAGTATCGCAGGAATCGCACTCATGCCAAGTGACGAAAAATCAGATGTCGCAGTCTCAACTCCCTTTAAAAAGATTAGTATTACAACAGACAGGATAAGAAAGGCTGCCGATATGCACACGATCCAAAGCATTGTTTTATTCTTTGAAACCTCTGCTTTCTTCAGGCCGATCCATTTAAGGAAACTGCATTCCTTTCGGGCAGTTATGAGCCACCATATAAACGGTATGATCGTAAACAGTATTATCTGTATTACACTGCTTATGAGTTTTGATATTATCAGATTCATTATATATTGCTCCTTTTTGTCTATTGATCTAGATCATCTTGTAGATCTTCTCTATGACTGCAGATTTATATTCCATGTATTTATCCATATCATAAGGATAAAGTTCTGCTCCTTTTTCCTTTATATCGCTGTACTCCTTTACAGCTTCAGGATGATTTCTTAAATAGTCCCTAAAAGCTATATGCCTCTTTAGCTCAGGCGAATCTTGTGGACAGACGTACAAATGATGTTTCCTTAGGTGTTGCTTACCCACATATTTAAATGCTTCACGCCCTTTGATCCCAAGATCTCCTTCATGTGTATAACCTATCTTTTCAAGGCATGCTATGGCCTTATCAAACACTGTGTAATCCCTTATGACAACATCGATGTCTATTATCGGCTTTGCAGACAGGCCTTTAACGGAAGTACTTCCCACATGCTCGATCTTTAGGGCCAGATCGTTAAGAGCTGGCTTTATCTCATCCCTGATCTTTATAAAATCCTGCTCCCAATTACTGTCGTATGGCAAGACCACTACCTGTTTTGCATTCATCATACAAGCCTCTTTACCATCAATGCGGTATCCGCATAGCTGCCGTCTTTGTATTTTGTACTGTTATGTAATTCTCCGTATTGCACAAATCCCATATCTTCATACAGTGCACGTGCGCCTGTGTTTTTAGTTACGACCTCAAGTTCTGCCTGTTCATATCCGATCTCTTTTGCGATCTTAAGAACACGCTCAAGCATCTTTCTGCCTATGCCTCTGTGACAATACTCCTCGTACAGAGCGATAGCAACGCTGCATCTGTGCCTGTATCTTATTGAACTGCCTACACTCATAAGAGAGCAATTTCCTATATGCTTTCCACCACAAAAAGCGAGCAGGAGCAGTTCATCTTTTGATTCATTTTTTCTTTTAATGAACTCCTTTTCCTCATCTAAGGTAAGCGTTATCTCTTCAGGTTCACATATAAGATAAGGTGATTGCGCATTTGTTATCTTTAGATAATCGATCAGGTCCTGCGAATCCTCTTCTTTAGCATTCCTAAGCAGTATTTCTTCTCCTGTCTTATCCTTAAATATCTCATTTTCTATGATCATAATTGTTACCTTCTATTCATGATAAGCATATCTCATCTCTTCCATGTTACATTCGATCTTTCCGGTAGAAACAAACCCGACGGATTCATACAGTCTCTTTGCAACTTCGTTGCCAAAAGCCACTCCTGTGTATATATCAACAGGTCCGAACCGATCCCATACATACTGCATTCCCTGTTTAAGAGCTTCTCTTCCATAGCCTTTATTCTGGAATCTCTGATCTATCATGAATTCCCACAGGGTATAGTAGCCTATTACCTCGTAAAATCCCATCATTATAAAGCCGACAAGTTTATCCTCATCATAAACAGCAAAAGGATATGCCGTATCCGAATACACATAAGCCTTTGCTAAGGACTCCGCGTTTGAAATCACATATCCCTTTTGGTCTTCGCTAATACTAAGCTTTAGAACGTCTTCGATATTTTCTTTTGTTATGCTTTTAAGTCTTATCATTAAAACGAATCCTTATCCATTTTTGATACGGCCACCGCACATTCTACGGCAATCTTTCCGGCTTCATCCTTAGGAGCTCCGGCGCCTATTGCCGTCATAAGGATATTTTGAACCACTATGCCAAAAAGGATTGGCCATTCGGACGGTGATTTGCAGTACCTTGAAATCATGTTGTCAAAGATGCCGTCCCAGCATTCACTTACCTGATTATAAAGCTCCTTGGGTTCAAACCCGCACACCTTGAAGTCGCTTCCTACATTATTTGCAAAGTCAGATACTATAGTAAGGACATCTTCTCTGTCTATTCCTGTCACGGCTGTGATAAAACCTATGACATTTAGGCTGCTCTCTAGCAGATATCTGTTAAGATCATCACCGAAATAATAATTCTTTCCCGAGTCTGTTGTTACGCGCATGAACTTTTCATGATTAGCCTCTACTGCCTTGTGGCATGAAAACCCTGCCAGCGCTGATGTGAAGATAAGCGCCATTCGCACGTCCAGTCCTTTTGGCGTATTGAAATATGCCTTGAACATGTTAACGACATTGCCGGCATTTGCCGAGATCCTTTTAACTATCTGTTCGTTTGTTTCTTTCCTTGAAAACAGTCCCATTTCCTCTCCT
>CADAPR010000188.1 GCA_902789785.1 uncultured Lachnospiraceae bacterium | reverse complement strand
ATGTTATATAAGCCTACTATGCCTATGCCGATACCGAGCTTTTTTGTATACTGAAGGATCGTTCCTTTTACCTTGTCAGAAATCGAGTATGTCGGATATACGCTTATGGAATCGCCCGAGTGCACTCCTGTCCTCTCGACAAGTTCCATGATGCCTGGTACGAATACGTCGTATCCGTCGCATATCGCATCGACTTCTACTTCCTTGCCTCTTATATACTTATCGACAAGTACAGGCTTATCCTCGTCAACCTCAACGGCTGTCTTAAGATAATGCCTCATATCGGCTTCCTTTGAGACAATCTGCATCGCTCTTCCGCCGAGAACAAAGCTTGGACGAACAAGTACGGGATAGCCGATCTCGTTTGCGACCTTTACTCCGTCTTCGATATTTGTGACAGCGACGCCCTTTGGCTGCGGTATATCAAGCTGTAAGAGAAGCTTTTCAAACTTGTCTCTGTCTTCGGCCTTTTCGATCGCATTGCAGTCTGTTCCTATGATCTTTACACCGTACTCCTTCAGGGGCTCAGCCAGATTTATGGCAGTCTGTCCTCCAAGGATGGCTATGACCCCTTCCGGTTTTTCCATCTTTACTATGTTCATGACATCTTCTACACAAAGCGGCTCAAAGTAGAGCTTGTCGCTTGTTGTATAGTCTGTTGATACGGTCTCGGGGTTATTGTTTATAATAATGGCTTCATAACCCGATGCCTTTATGGTCTTGACCGCATGAACGGTAGAGTAGTCAAACTCTACACCCTGGCCTATCCTTATGGGGCCGGATCCAAGCACGATGATCTTTTTCTTGTTTGATATGATCGATTCATTCTCATCCTCGTATGTTGAATAGAAATACGGGATATAGCTTTCAAATTCGGAAGCGCATGTATCTATCATCTTATATACAGGCTTTATCCCTAAGTCGTTTCTTAGATCAAATATCTCATGTGCATCCTTTGACCACAGCTTTCCTATCTCCTTATCGGAAAAGCCCATCTTCTTTGCCTTAAAGAGCACGTCTCTGTCACCGGGATCATCCTTGATCATCTTTTCCATATCCGTGATATTTTTAAATTTGCGAATGAAAAAGACATCGATGCCGGATATCTTTGCTATCTTTTCAGGTTCGCATGATAGCCTAAGCATCTGTGCTATGGCATAGATCCTGTCATCGGTCCCTATGGCGATATAATCGGCAAGCTCATCCATTGAATATGAATCAAACTTATGGCTGTAGAGATGATATACGCCCACCTCAAGGCTTCGTATAGCCTTAAGCAGACTCTCCTCGACAGTCCTGCCTATGCTCATGACTTCACCGGTAGCCTTCATCTGGGTGCTCAGCGAGTTGTTGGCATCGTTAAACTTGTCAAACGGGAATCTCGGCATCTTTGATACCACGTAGTCAAGTGCAGGCTCAAAGCTTGCAGGAGTATTGGCCAACATTATCTCATCAAGACGCATGCCGACACTTATCTTTGCGGAAACCCTGGCGATCGGATATCCGCTTGCCTTTGATGCAAGGGCAGATGATCTTGATACCCTGGGATTGACTTCGATCAGATAGTATTTGAATGACTTGGGATCGAGTGCAAACTGGACATTGCATCCACCCTCTATCTTAAGCGCACGTATGATCTTTAGCGCGCTGTCTCTTAGCATGTGATATTCCTTGTTTGTAAGAGTCTGGGACGGACATACGACTATGGAGTCACCTCTATGTTTTCCATGTTGCAGACGGTGATAGCCGTATCATTGGCGTCACGCATCACTTCGTATTCTATCTCCTTGTAGCCCTTTACGCTCTTTTCAACAAGTACCTGATGAACGGGTGAAAGAGCAAGGGCGTTTTTCATTATCTCTCTAAACTCGCCATCGTTTTCTGCAAAGCCTCCTCCTGTTCCGCCAAGCGTAAAGGCAGGTCTTATTACAACGGGATAGCCTATCTTTTCTGCAGCATCAAGACCTTCCTCCATACTCTCTGCGATCATGGAAGGAAGCACGGGTTCTCCCAAGTTTATGCAAAGTTCCTTAAAAAGCTCTCTGTCCTCAGCCCTTTCTATGCTCTCTGTCCTGGTGCCTAAAAGCTCTACTCTGCATTCCTTTAAGATTCCCTTCTTTTCAAGCTGCATCGCAAGGTTAAGTCCCGTCTGGCCTCCTATCCCGGGCAGGATCGCATCAGGTCTTTCCATCCTTATTATCTTTGCGATGAACTCAAGAGTCAAAGGCTCCATATAGACCTTGTCTGCTATGGCTTCATCGGTCATTATGGTCGCCGGATTCGAGTTGCACAGTATAACCTCGTAGCCTTCTTCACGAAGTGAGAGGCAGGCCTGTGTTCCGGCATAGTCAAACTCGGCAGCCTGGCCTATGACAATAGGTCCCGATCCTATGACAAGGATCTTTTTTATGTCAGTACGTTTAGGCATTTTTCTCCTCCTTAACGCTTTGTCTGTTTTCATCTATAAGGTTTAGGAATACATCAAACAGATATGAGCTGTCCTGAGGTCCTGGTGCGCTCTCCGGGTGGTACTGTACAGAGAATACCTTATCCTTTGTGCATTCCATTCCCTCGACCGTGTTATCGAGTATGTTTATATGCGTGACTTCAAGCCCCGTTCCCTTTAGGCTGTCGGCATCGACTGCGTAGGAATGGTTCTGTGATGTTATCTCTATCTTATCTGTTTTGAGATTCTTTACGGGATGGTTTCCGCCTCTGTGACCGAATTTGAGCTTGTACGTCTTTGCGCCGTACGCAAGAGAAATGATCTGATGGCCAAGGCATATCCCGAAGATGGGAAGCTTTCCTATCAGATCTTTAACAGTATTGATAGTATCCTTTACATCCTCGGGGTCGCCGGGTCCGTTTGATACAAAGAGTCCGTCGGGTGAAAGCGCTAAAATATCCTGAGCACTTGTATTATACGGCACAACTGTGATCCTGCATCCTCTTGCACTCATTTCCCTGAGGATATTTCTTTTCATTCCGCAGTCTATGGCAACTATATGTCTGCTTGCATTATCTATCATCCCGGCATTATATACTCTGTCTGTGCTCACCTTTGATACGACCTGTCTGTCAAGATCGGTGTTTTTAAGTTTTTCAAGCGCACTTTTGGTATCTGTTTCGAAAGATACGATACAGGCCTTGCAGCTTCCATAATCTCTTATGTGTCTTGCAAGTTTTCTTGTATCTATGCCGCTCACTCCCGCTATGTCATATCTTTTCATGGTTTCAGAGAGTGTCTCGCTGCATCTGAAGTTTGAAGGCTCGTCGCAGTATTCTCTTACGATCAGTCCCGATATGGAAGGAGATCTGGTCTCATTGTCATCCTCGTTGATGCCGTAGTTTCCGATAAGCGGATAGGTCATAACGACTGCCTGACCGGTATATGACGGATCGGATATGATCTCCTGATATCCTACCATCGATGTGTTGAATACGAGCTCGACTGTCTTGTCGCTTTCTGAGCCGAATCCTTCTCCTAAAAAGACGCTGCCGTCTTCAAGTATGATCTTTCTTTTCATAGCTTCTTCCTTTATCAAACAGGATATTTCCCGTCAAAGCAGGCCTTGCATATCTCAAGATCGCCTGTCATCTGTTCAAAATCCTCTATGTGCATATATTCAAGCGAGTCGGCACCTATCTGCACTCTGATCTGTTCAGTTGAATGCTCGCTCGCGATAAGCTGTGAATTGTCCGGGACATCAGTACCGTAAAAGCAGGGATATAAAAATGCAGGAGAGCTTATACGCACATGTACCTCTTTTGCTCCCGCCTTTCTCATCATGTTTATGAGTCCCGCAATGGTAGTGCCTCTTACAATGGAATCATCTATCAGGACTATCCTTTTGTCTTTCACAACACTTTCGATAACACTAAGCTTCATGTGAACGGCCGATGCTCTCTCTGACTGAGTCGGCTTTATGAAAGTCCTGCCAACGTAGCTGTTCTTGTTAAATGCAGGGATAAACGGTATCCCGGAATACTTTGAATATCCTACAGCTGCGGTAAGGCCGGATTCCGGTACTCCCGTAACTACATCTGCATCAACGGGATATCTTTTGGCAAGAGCCATCCCGCCCTTTATCCTGGCATCATATACACTGATGTTATCCATGCGTGAATCAAGTCTTGCAAAGTAGATATATTCAAATATGCAGTGAGCCTTTTTACTGCTGACAAGCTTAGTGTCAGACTGAATGCCGTCCTTTGTTATAACGACTGTCTCTCCGGGAGCTATATCTCTTATCAGTTCTCCGTCCACTGCCGTTATTGCGCTCGATTCGGAGGCGAGTATATACGAATCGCCCTTTTTTCCAAGGCATAAGGGCTTTAGTCCCAGAGGATCCCTTACACCGATTAGTTTCTGCGGACTCATAATAAGGAGGGCATATCCCCCCCTTAATCTTTTTGCAACGTTTATTGCAGCTTCCTCGATAGAAGCAGTATTCATCCTCTCTCTTGCGATAGAATATGCGATGACTTCGGAGTCTGAGGTTCCGCCAAAGACTGCTCCCTCCTTGGAAAGCTCATCTTTCATATCCTTTGCATTTATGACATTTCCGTTATGGGCAAGGGCAAGCGTCCCCTTGGCATAGTTTAGCGAAAAAGGCTGCGCATTCTCGATGCAGCTTGCTCCCGCTGTCGAATACCTGACATGTCCTATGCCGATGTTTCCCTTTAGTTTTTGAAGGACTTCGGGATGAAACACTTCGCTTACCAGTCCCATCCCCTTAGTAAGGCCGTAGTAGACAGCGTGCGCAGCATCAACACCTTCTGTTCCCCATATTCCGAATACGCCGCATTCCTCATGCGGTCTGTCATCATGTAAGATCATCTTTTATCCTTATATACAAAAAAAGACACTTCGGGATATACCCGAAGCGCCTTTGCTTCACCAAGTGCTAGTCTACACTTTTATTTTCATGTTGTCAATGGATTTAGAGTTTAAACTCTCCCGTGATCTCAACAAGCATATCCATGGCTGCTCTTGCATCCATCAGCTTGTTGTAGCCAAGATCGTTCGCATTCCTCATGTCATCGGAACGGGCAGCTATCTCTGATACGCTGTCTGCCGAATGAGTCGTCATGCTGTTTATCTCATCGGAAGCCGCTACGATCTCTTCTACGTTCTTTTCAAGGCTTTCCACAGCCCCTCTTACCTGTGAGAGTATGTTTATGAAGTAGTCTGCATCATTCCTGTATCCTTCACCCATATCCCTGAACATCACATAGTCGGCAAGGACTGTATCTTCAAGGAATGCCATGAGTTCTCTGATGCACTCGTTCATACTTCCTACAGCATCGTTTACTTCCTCTACTATGCGGCCGATGTTATCAACAGTATTTAATGTCTCTGATGCAAGGGAGCCTATCTCTCCCGCAACGACTGCAAATCCTCTTCCGGCATCGCCGGCTCTTGCAGCCTCTATGTTGGCATTAAGCGCAAGAAGGTTTGTCTGTGAAGATATGTTCTTTATATCATCCGTAAGCTCATGTATCTTTGAAACGGCCTGGCTTCTTTCAACAGCCTCTCTGCTCTTTTCCTTCATAAGCTCATACATGCGGTGAGTCTTGTCGCTCGATTCATTGCTCCTTGACTGCATGTCATCCGCTCTTGAAAGGATGTTCTTTGATTCAGTCTCGCTCTGGATAGCCAGATCATAGATCTCCATCGTCTGGCTCTTTACTTCACCGACGTTGCTTACGATCTGCTGAGTATTAGCGCTCGCTTCCTGCATTCCTGCAGCCAGTTCCTGGGTCGCATCGCTGTTCTCATCGGTCTTTTCGTTATTTTCCTTCATCATTCCGTCAAGATCATCGATAGCTCCGCTTATTGTCGTCTCGACATCATTCAGTGAATCGACCATAGCTCTGAACGATGCTCT
>CADAPR010000187.1 GCA_902789785.1 uncultured Lachnospiraceae bacterium | reverse complement strand
AGAACAAGTGTTAACGACTGTTCTATAGTTCCGATGACAATGGGAAGCAATACGCTCTGTCAGGGCGTTTATACATTGCTTGATGATATCATTAAGTATCTTCCTAGTCCCGAGAACAGGACCGTAGCAGGTGTTTCTTTAAAGACAAATGAAGTCTTTGAAGCAAACTATGATTTCTCTAAACCCAAGAGTGCATATATCTGGAAGACTATCGTTGATCCGTTTATCGGTAAATACAGCCTTATAAAGGTATATTCAGGAGTATTCAAAGCCGGTGATGAGATTTACAACAAGGATAAGGAAGTTGAGGAAAAGATCGGAAAGCTGTATGTTCTTCAGGGCAACAAGCCTTATGAAGTAAGTGAACTTCATGCAGGTGATATAGGTGCTATAGCAAAGCTTACAGCGGCTAGGACCGGAAATACACTTTCAACAAAGGCCAATACTGTTCAGTACGGCAAGGTTGAATTGCCTATTCCGTATACATACAGAAGATACAAGGCTGTCAACAAGCAGGATATCGATAAGATCAGCCAGAGCTTACAGAAGATGATGCATGAGGATTTGACTCTTAAGAATGTTAATGATTCAGAAAACTCACAGCTTCTTCTTTACGGAATGAGCGAGCAGCATCTTGATATAGTTGCAAGCAGACTTGAAAATGAATACAAGGTTAAGATCGAGCTTTCTATGCCTAAGGTTGCATACAGAGAAACGATCAATAAGAAGTCTGATGTTGAATACAAGTATAAGAAGCAGTCGGGCGGACATGGTCAGTACGGTCATGTTAAGATGACATTTGAACCAAGCGGTGATATCACTCAGCCATACATCTTTGAACAGATAGTTGTTGGTGGAGCAGTCCCGAAGAACTTCTTCCCTGCAGTTGAAAAAGGTCTGCAGGATTCAGTTCAGAGAGGCCCCCTTGCAGCTTATCCTGTAGTTGGCGTTAAAGCTGTTTTATACGATGGTTCTTACCATCCTGTAGATTCATCAGAAATGGCGTTCAAGATGGCTACTATACAGGCATTCAAGAAGGGCTTCATGGATGCTAAGCCGGTTCTTCTTGAGCCTATCATGAGCCTTAAGGTTACTGTTCCGGATGCTAACACCGGTGATGTAATGGGTGATCTTAACAAGAGAAGAGGCAGAGTTTTAGGTATGAATCCCACATCGGACGGCAGACAGACGGTTGAAGCTGAGGTTCCGATGAGTACTATATTCAATTATTGTACAGAACTTCGTTCTATGACCGGTGGCGCAGGTGAGTATTCTTACGAATTTGCAAGATACGAGCAGTGCCCGTCAGATGTTCAGGAAAAGGAAGTTGCGGCAAGAGCTGCAAAGGTTGCAGAGAACGCTACAGAAGAATAAGGAGGATTTCGCTATGGGCAAGTTTGTTTTATCTGAAGCAAAGAACGGTTTCAAATTCAATCTTGTTGCAGGTAACGGTGAAGTGATTGCTACCAGCCAGGTATACAAGAGCAAAGTTACGGCAAAAAAGGGAATTGCATCTGTTATGGCTAATGCACCGGTCGCAAATATCGAGAATCAGACTGAAAAAGGATATGCGGCTGTAACTAATCCCAAGTTTGAGGTCTACAAGGATAAGAAAGGCGAGTTCCGCTTCCGTTTAAAGGCTAAGAACGGACAGATTATTGCAACAGGCGAGGGATATACCAAATTAGACGGATGTCTTAAAGGTGTAGCTTCTGTACAGAAGAACGCAAAAGATGGCAAGATAGCAGAAAAATAAAAGTTTTTATGAAGAAGGGTACCATATGGTATCCTTCTTTTTATGTAATAACGGTGGGGTTGAAAAATCTGCTGATTCTTATATAATAAGATAAGTATGTTTTAGAGGAAGATGTATGTTCAGTTACATGGTTGGTAATACAACATATATACGATTGATCGGAGCGATATTTGCATTCGCTGCTACGTTTATAATGACAAAAGCAGGAATGAAGATACTTCCTACCGACAAGGGCAGAGAATATGCACATGATGGCAAATTGTCCGCAGGCAAGCCAAGGGGCGCAGGGCTTTTCTTTGTCATCTCTTTTTTGTGTGCATCTTTGCTATTTGCACCTCTTTCACTCGAAAACGGGATCAATCTTATACTTGTATTCCTGTGCATGCTGACAGGATATCTTGATGACAGATCATCAAATCCTTGGGGAGAATTAAGGAAAGGCGTTCTTGACCTACTGATTGCAGTCCTGGTGGCTGCGAATTATCTGTTCAACAACGGTTCAACATTGTATTTCAGATTATTCGGAAATGCTTCCGTTAAGATACCGGAGATACTGATGGCTGTGATCATCACGGGACTGGTATGGGGAGCCATAAATGTAACGAACTGTGCTGACGGTGTTGACGGTCTTTCGGCAACGCTTACAATAATAACACTGACCGGATATTATATTTTAAGTGTATTTGATGGAGTGTGGAAGGAAAACGGATATTTCTTGTTGCTGTTTTGCTTTTGCCTGCTGGCATATCTGTGGTTTAATGCTACTCCGAGTATCTTGCTGATGGGAGATGCGGGAAGCAGATCAATGGGGATCGTGATAGCGATTGCAGCTGTCAACAGTGGCAGTCCTTTCTTGTATCTTTTGTTATCTCTCGTCATAATGTTGGACGGCGGTCTTGGATTGCTGAAAGTATCGCTTATCAGAGTTTTCAAGATACATATACTTAAAAATACGAGAACTCCTCTTCACGACCATGTCAGAAAAAATATGGGATGGTCCAACACACATTGTGTGTTCAGATTCTCGATAATCCAGATAATGGTCAGTGCTATAGCGCTGTATATAATCTTTATTACAAACTAGAAAATATTTGATTAGGAGATAGATATGGAAAACGTATACAATCATCATGAGGTTGAAGCCAAATGGCAAAAATACTGGGAGGATAATCAGACATTCAAGACTGATGTATGGGATTTTTCAAAGCCCAAATACTACGCTCTTGATATGTTCCCGTACCCTTCAGGCGTAGGTCTTCATGCAGGGCATCCCGAGGGCTATACAGCTACGGATAT
>CADAPR010000186.1 GCA_902789785.1 uncultured Lachnospiraceae bacterium | reverse complement strand
AATACCTTCTTAGGATTCTCAACTCTTCCCCAGCTCATCTCTGAGATATGAAGAAGTCCGTCTGCTCCGCCAAGATCGATGAATGCGCCAAAGTCTGTAACATTCTTAACCTTGCCTTCGATAACATCGCCGACATTGATCCTGTCAAACAGTTCTTTCTGAGCTTTTTCTCTCTCTGCAGAAAGAAGCATACGTCTGTTACCTATATAACGTCTCTTGCGAGGATTGTACTCTGTTACTACAAACTCGATCTCCTGACCTTGTGTCTGAAACAAGACTTGCAGGAATGAATATCCTTACTTCGTCAACAACAACACATACACCGCCTTCTAATACCTGTGTAACCTTTGCCTTCAAGACTTCCTGATTGTTGAATGCATCTTCGATTCTCTTATTGCCCTTCTCAGCAGCAAGTCTCTTGTAAGAAAGAAGCACCTGACCTTCGCTGTCATTTACCTTGATGACTTTAACTTCCATTGTGTCACCAACCTTGGCAACTGTTGTAAGGTCTAAGTTCGATTCGTTTGTGTATTCACTTCTTGTGAGAATACCATCTGACTTGTATCCGATATTAAGAATGATCTCATCAGGCTTAACATCAATGACAGTGCCTTCTACTACCTCTCCCGAATGGATTGTTTTGAATGATTCTTCTAACATTTGTTCAAAAGTCAACTCTGACATAATTTTGAACCTCCTCAATAATATAGTCTGGGGTAGAAGCCCCCGCAGTAATGCCCACCAGTCGAACAGATTTAGTAAGATCTAAATTCAAGTCATCTAGTGTCTGGATAAAATGTGTATCCTCACATTCTTCCTTGCAGATCTCATACAGTTTTTTTGAATTTGAACTGTGAGTATCTCCAATTACTATCATCGTGTCGACTTTTGCTGCTATTTTACGGCTCTCACTCTGCCTCTCATAAGTAGCGTTACATATAGTCGTCACAACATTAACATCATAACCTAAAGTCTGTATTTTTTCAACTATTTCTTTAAATTTATTATGGTTAAATGTAGTCTGTGCAACAACACAATACGAGGTGTCTTTTTCAAAGTTGATATCATCAACTTCTTCCAGTGATTCTATCACGGTTGGAGGGGTTGTGCTCCACCCCATGATACCCTCAACCTCGGGATGATTTTTGTTACCTATTATTATAATATGTTTACCCTTTTCGCTTTCTTCCCTGACCGTGTTGTGTATCCTTTTAACAAACGGACATGTAGCATCGATTATCTCAAAGCCCTTTTTTATAAGTTCATCCTGTTCAGCTTTCGAAATACCATGAGATCTTATTATCATCACATTGTTGGTATCACATGCTATTTTATCAAGCTCCTCTTTCGATCTGACAGCATGTACACCTTTTTCCTCGAGAGACTTAACTACCTCTTCATTATGAATGATCGGACCGTAGGTATATATATTCTTGCCGGTGTTTTCTTTAGCCTGACTTTCGACCATATCCACAGCCTTTTTTACACCGAAGCAGAATCCTGCATTTTTTGCCGTGATTACTTCCATATCTTCCTCAAATCATTTATTCGGTCAGTAATTATTAATTCTAAATTTAATTATTGTGCATTTTCAATAAGATCCACAACCGTCTGTACAACTTCATCTATTGTCATGTATGAACTGTCTACAAGAACGGCATCGTCCGCCTGTTTAAGAGGTGATATCTCTCTTGTCATATCTCTGTTATCGCGCTCTATTATGTCAGCTTCGATAGTTGCAAGATCGGCTTTCTCGCCTTTTGCAATAAGCTCATCATATCTTCTTTTAGCCCTGACGCTAGAGCTTGCTGTAAGATATATCTTAACATCGGCATTTGGAAGAACTACCGTTCCGATATCTCTTCCATCCATAACAACATCTGCGTTAGCCGCAAGTTTCTTCTGAAGTTCAACAAGCTTTTGTCTGACATTCTTATTTGCACTCGTAGCGCTTGCCATATTTCCTACTTCTTCTGTTCTTATAAGACCGTTTACGTTTTCATCATCAAGTAAAACCACCTGTTCCCCATCTCTGTATGCTATAGAGATATCGGCATCCTTGCACTTTTCAGAAACCATTTGTGTATCTTCGGCTTTTATACCATTCCTGATAAAATAAAGAGCCATTGCTCGATACATAGCACCTGTATCTACATATATATATCCCATTTTCTTTGCTATCAGTTTTGCTATAGTTGATTTTCCTGCTCCGGCAGGGCCATCGATTGCTACATTAATGCTCATTGCTTGCCTCCTTTATTGATCGTTATTAGCTGCACTTTCACCGGCAAGATGACCGCTCGACCATGCGATCTGCAGATTGAATCCGCCAGTAAGCGCATCAACATCCATCATCTCTCCGCAAAAGTAAAGATTTCTGATTTGTTTTGATTCCATAGTTGAGGGATTGATACTCTTAACACTTATCCCTCCCTGTGTGATTATAGCTTCATTAAAATCTCTCGTTTTAGAGATGTTCAGTTCCAAGCCTTTAAGTATCTTGACTAGACCATGACGTTCTTCTCTTGTAATAAGATTCACGGCTTTTTCAGGATCTATCCCTGACAGTCTTACTATAACAGGAATCATCGATGAAGGCAGCAGATCAGAAAGAGAATTCTTAAACTGCTTGTTATTATACTTTTCAAAATCTCGAATGATCCTCTTGTCAAGCTGCTCTTCTGTTAATGCATTTTTTAAATCTAAATTTAATTTAATGTTTCTCTCCCTGTCGGGCTTTTTTGCGATATAGCCGGCATAATAGCTGCTCGCGCTAAGAACCAATGGTCCTGTGATCCCAAAGTGAGTGAACATCATCTCGCCAAAGCCGGAATATATCTTCTTCTTTTCATCATACATATCAAGAGATACATTCTTGAGCGAAAGCCCCTGAAGATCTCTTACCCATTCTTCTTTTGTTTCAAAAGGCACAAGGGCAGGTCTGCATTCTTTTATATCATGTCCGTAATTTTTTGCCCATCTTATTCCGTCCCCGGTCGACCCGGTAGATTCGTACGAAAGTCCTCCTGTTGCTAGTATGACAGAGTCTGCACAGATTTTTTCTTCTTTGTTATTGGTTTTTACTTTAATTCCGTAACATGAGTTATCTTTTATAAGAAGATCCGTTGCTGTTGTTTTCAGTCTGACATCTACGCCTGCCTTTTTGAGCATGTCAGAAAAGCATCTTATTATATCAGACGAGTGGTCCGATACAGGAAATACCCTTCCGCCTCTTTCAGTCTTTAGAGGACATCCATTCTGCTCGATCAGGCTCATCACACTCGTGCAGTCATATCCATAATATGCGCTGTATAAAAACTTTGGATTT
>CADAPR010000185.1:3095-3430 GCA_902789785.1 uncultured Lachnospiraceae bacterium | reverse complement strand
GGACTTTTATATGCATACAACGTATGGAAGAAACATCCAAACGTGCTTATGGTCGGAATACATGAAAATACCGAAGAGCTGCACGATATCCCTGTAATGGAGATAGAAGGAGTAAAATTTGCGATCCTGAATTACACATACGGGCCAAACCTGGGTGCGGTTCCTTCAAACGTACAGGGACATATGAACATCCTCTGTGCCACAAAAGAAGGCAGCAAGACTGGTGAACTTGATTTTACAAGACTCGATCCGGCAGTGATAGATGATATAAAAAGAGCCGATGAAATGGCCGATATCGTCATAGTATGCCCGCACTGGGGCACGGAATATGCAAC
>CADAPR010000185.1:0-3067 GCA_902789785.1 uncultured Lachnospiraceae bacterium | reverse complement strand
CCTGTCGAAAAGATAGAGACTTCATCAGGCAAGAGCTGCCTTTGCTATTATTCTTTAGGCAATTATATATCTACCGGCCAGAACGGCCAGTCAATGCTCGAGGGAATGGCATGGGTTGTGTTTCATGTAACGGAAGATGATGTGTATATAGACGAAAACAAGTCCGGAGTACTCCCGCTTGTTATGGAGTATCTGTCCGGACCTCTTAGATTTGAAGGTGTTTATGCACTTGAGGATTACACCGATGAACTTGCTTCTAAACACGGTATCAGAAGCTGGGGTGGCGTAAATCTAAGTGTTGAAAAATTAAAGGAGTGGAGTTTAGATATCTTCGGTGAATGGAGTATCTCAAAGGACTACATCCTCAGTCAATAACGTTTTTAACACCGAGGATATTGTCATATCCCACATTGTAAACAACTATGCCCTTTCTTGGATTTGCGGCATGAACGATCTGTCCGTCGCCGATATATATTCCCACGTGAGTACATCTGCTCTTTCCGTAGCACACTATATCTCCGGGCTGTATCTCGTCAAGGCTTACGCTTCTTCCGTTGCTGGAAAGCTGTCCGGAAGGAGTTCTGGAAAGCCCGTATCCGAAGTTGGCATATACAAGGCTTGTAAAACCTGAGCAGTCGGTTCCGTTTGTTAAGCTGTTCCCTCCGTGTACATAAGGACATCCTACGTACTGGAGTGCAAAGTTTACTATATCGCTTCTTAGATTTCCGCTTTCAGTATACTGAGCCTTGGCAGGCTGTTCGCTTGCTGCGATCGTAACATCCTCAGGCTTTTGAGTCTCATCTTCCTTCTGTCTTGCTAAAAGCTTCTTTTCTTCTTCCTCTTCTGCCCTGATCTCATCCATGGTCTTTGCATAGATGAATTCCTCTACGACTGAAACATAATCGGCGCTTACAAAACCGGTCTTGTCATCGGCATAATTTACATTTATCCATTCCTCGTCAGCGGCTTTTGATGTAAGTTTCAGCTTTTCACCGGTAAGAGCATATCCTATTCTCTTGGATTCTATATCAGGATTTTCTCTGATATTTAAGCAGTCTGCTTTAACAACGGCATATCTGTCTATATAATCGTCTATGACTGCTACGGCATCCTCGCCGTATATGAAATATTCGGCCTTGATATATCCGGTAAGATTTCCGGAAGTGACAAGCAGCCATTTGCCGTCCTCTCCGTCAACCTCTTCCTGTATCTGGGCTACAGCGCCGTCATACATCCTTCCGACGATCTCTGAATCGGTATTTGCCTGCGTTCTGACATTTACATACTTGTCAACATCGGCTATGGCAAAGTTGCTGTATTCTTCAGCTTCTTCATCACTCTCTTTATCAACTTGAAAAGCTTCTTCCTTCTGCTGCTTATCCCTTATGGCAGCAAGCTTGTCGACTTCCTCCAGAAATTCCTTTAGATCCTCATTGGAATATCTGCTCTCAAAGCCGGCTCTGACATTATCCTTCCAGTCGCTTGTCAGATTCTGCGCCTCGGTATTAAGTTTTAAAGATGTTACTGCGCATGCTGTCATGATAAATGCAGCAAACATACGCAAAATTAATCTTTTCATACTAATCGATCTCTATTATATATCCCATCTTGCCGGTATATGAAGGCAGCAGTTCGAGTACATCATTCTGCACGTCATTGAAAACCCACTTCTTGTTCTTCTTTGAATAGAACATCTCAACGCAGGTCTCAAATGTAGAGGTGCTGTCATCATAAAAGCTTGGCTCGCCTTCAAGCCAGTATTCCAGATTGTTCAGGTTGTCGCCTACAAGATTTCCGTCTTGGTCGACCCATTTATACACTGCAGGAGATTCCAGTCTCTTTGCTCCGATCCAGAATATCCTGTCTTCATATCCTGCCTTTTTTATAAAATCAACGATGTAATCATATTCTTCTTTGGTATTGATATGTACAAGATATCCGCCTTCATCACCAAAAAGTGTTTTGGTATCCCTGCATGCCTCCTCCCATGTCACATCATCTATGACTATCTTATAGGTATGCAGACCGTTTGGATCAGTATCATCGCTTCCCGGTACAGAAGCCGCTATAACAGGTTCTATAGTTGGTTCAGGAGGATTCCCCAGAGTTATTATCGGAGCTTCTTTGGTCGGCTCGGGTTCATCAGGTGTATCTGTCGGGCTGGCTGCTATTACATCATCGCCACCGTCATTATCATCGATATTGACCTCATCCTCAACAATGCTTCTTGTAGCAAGCTTATATATTCCAAGCCCGATAAGCGATAAAGCTAGCAATGATGCAAACACGATCAAAGCGACCTTGACTATCGATACAGGCTTCTTTGGATCATCATCGTCACATTTCTCATTCCCTGCAGGTTGGGTCTCTTTGGCTATGCTTTCTGTCTTTTCCTGCTCTTCTTTCACTTCTTTAACAGGATCTTTTTCTTCAGCTGACTTTTCCTGTTCCTTAACCGGTTCATCATCAAGTCTCTTGCCGCATCCCGTACAGAATATAGCATTCTCAACTTCTATTTTCTTTCCGCAATATTTGCAAAATAACTGCTTATCCATAATCCTGCCTCAATGATCTTAACCAAATCCCAAGTTACTTTATACTACTTTTTTATCAATTATGCAAAAATTCGCATCTAAACCTTTTTTGTTTACAGATTTAAATTGCCTGACACACGTTTAAGTCGGCATGATCAATCTATGTTTTCTTTCTTATCCAAGCTACTGTCTGCCTTGCTGTTCTTCATATAGTATTCCCATATAAGCTCTTCAAGTGTCTGATACAGTCTTTGAGTTTCCACAGGCTTTGAAAGATGCGCATTCATACCGACCTGAAGAGACCGCTGCACATCTTCATCAAATGCATTTGCAGTCATGGCTATTATGGGCACGATCTTTGCATCTTCTCTGTCAAGAGCACGTATCTTGGATGTAGCTTCAAGTCCGTCCATCTCAGGCATGCGCACATCCATAAGAACAGCATCAAAATGTCCCAGAGGACTTTTTTCAAACATCTCAAGAGCGATCTTTCCGTTTTGAGCATGCTCGATATTTGCACCCTTTAGTCTTAT
>CADAPR010000184.1 GCA_902789785.1 uncultured Lachnospiraceae bacterium | reverse complement strand
GATCGCTGCGATCTTTTCCTTTGGAACATTCTTTAAAAGAGTCATGCTCCTTTTGATAAACAGAGCAAGCAATGCCACATGATCGAATTCATCCTCGCCAATTTTAAGCTTGTCTCCCACAAGAGCATGCTCCAAAAGGTTGTCTACCATCGTGCCTTCTTCAACGCTGCTGTAGTTTTTAGCTTCGCGTCCGAAGAACCACTGATTGACTTCCATGCGCTTGAACAGGCATGCAGGTATGTTGTAATCCTCCCTGCCTTCCGCAAGCGTCACTGTCTCAGGCATAGCGTCCTGCATGCCCATGTAGCTTATCTGTGCATATTCAGTTGAAAGATCGTAGCCTACTACGAATCGTTCACCAAATCCAAACATTCTTATTGCGGTGAAAAGATACTGTTCACCAGATACTCCTTGTATTTGTATTCTTCGAGCAGTCTTAAAGTCGTATCGTAATCCTTTAGCGTATCGGCTATGGCGATATCGTTTACCATTGAATATCTGTCGCCTTCGCTGTGTGCCGTGACATCGTTCTTTCCAACGGTGCCACTCTCTGTCAACTGCGGTCCGCTGCTTCTTTCCTCAGTGATGTAGTACTGAAGCGATTCTCCGAAAAACAGGATGAATCTCTTCACATAGATGCCGCCGTACATATCGGTCATATCCTCTCTCGAATAGCCGCCGATCTCGTCATCCTGCTTGTTTATCACATAGTTTATTACTGTCTTTACGCCGGGAGTTCCCCTGTATTCGACAAGAACCTGGTTATAGACCTGAGCGGCTCCCGTAGAGATGTTCTTAAACTTTCCAAAGAACGGGAATACAATGCCTTTCTTTACCATCAAGACCCTGATGAATTCCGATATGGTATCGGCCTTGTCATCATTTGTATATTCGCTCACATCCTTTGATATGTGCTGAAGCCATGCAAGCATGCATATATCGGTTATCGCACCCTCGACCTTATGCAGCCTCTCCATCTCATCAAACATGTAGTCATCTACAAGTCTGCCTCTTACGAAGTTTTCATGTGCAAAGTATGACAGATATCTTAATTCGACTTCATTCTTTGCACCGCCCTCGACATACTCCTTTAATACGGCTGCCTCTTCACCGATGTATGCACCTGTTTCAAGAGTCTGCTTTATCATCCTCTCGCATACTTCATAGGTATCTATGTCAAAGCCGCTTGCCGCTTGCCATATATTTCTCAGCTTCTTTATCGGGCCCCTTGAAAATCTGACAAGATATCTGAGTCCCTGCTCGTCGTATTTTCCTCTTTCAAAGGCGCTGATTAAGATGGCCGTCAGTTTTTCCTGCTCAAACAGTCCGTCACGCTCTAAGATTCGTGACGCGAGACGCATAAGAAGTCTCGGTTCAAAGTTCTCAGCCCCGAAATGTATCGTAAAGTCTATTGCATCATCAAGCCTTCCTCTTATGAGCATGAACCTCATCAGTTCATTGTAATCCTTGTATGATATATCCTCATACTTAAGATCATTCAAGATCTCGTCTGCCGATGCCACATCGTCCTTTTCCATGTAGTATCTCAAAAGAGGCAGTCTGATCATTCCCCTGTATGTATCTGTGATCTCATCGCTTGATTCAAGATATCTGTATCTTTCAACACTCTGATCGGTAACGAGCAGAAACTCCGGCGAATCATCACACAGGAAAAGATTAAAAAGCAGGCTGTCCGTTGCCTTGTTCTCCATCTTGTATATGATCTTTCCCGGAACAAAGAACTTCTCTGTGGAATACTCCCTTGTCTGGAAATATCTGTTTCCGTTTCCGTCTTCAAGCAAAACGGCATAGTCGTTTCCAAGCAGTGCCACATATGCGCATCCATTGCTCACAGGATAGCTCATCTGCTTCTTTAGTCTCTCATCGACTACTACGACGCTAACGATATCCTTATCCTCGACAGTGACGCAGTGCTTAAAGAGTATCTTTGAAAACTGTCTTAAGTTATCCTCTGTCAGCATATCCTCTAAAACGATATTGCTGTAAAGATATGCAAGGTTATGATCTATCCTTCCCTCATAGAGCTGCTTGATGATAAATCTGTCTATGCTCTCCCTGTATGTCAGATACATCTCCTGCATGTTTTCCCTGTTCTTTACAACATAGGAATACAGATATGCATTCTGAGCAGGCGGCAGAGATGACTGATATGAAAAATACATCAAGACTCTCTTGGGGATCGGCTCGTCTCTTCTAAGATCCATTGAGAGCATATATGACTCATAGAGCTTGGTTAACGGGAAGTTTCGATCGACAGCCTCCTCATACCATGCAAAATACTCGGGTCCCGTCTTTGAGCCCTTCATCAGCTGAACGCAGACAGACTGCAGAGCCTCATCGCTCTTTGTCTTGTCATATATGTGACGCATTATCCTAAGAAGCGTCGGATCATAGTTTTTAGACTTCATGACAAGGTAGGATACCTGTGACATGATGTCCTCGTTTAGCACTCCTTCTTTTGCTCCGTAGAGGATTATCCTCTTTTCCTCTTTTTCAAGATGATGCAAGAGCGAAGGACTCTCGCTGAGTGCCTTTATGGCTTCTAAATAGATAATGGGGCTTATGCATCCCATCCGCACCTGTTCTATTATCCAGGTAAATCTTCTGCTTGCGGATCTTCTTAGGTCCTCGCTAAGATGGATCAGGATCCAAGCGATCCTCCAGTTTGTCCTGTCATTGTCATAGATGCTCTTTATCTGATCTGCGACTTCCCTTGAATAATACTCGTCAGAGCTGTAAAGGGCATTCAGATAAAGATAGTAGCAGTACTCCTCGTTATTGGCATCCTCGATACGGCCTGCCACCTTCTTGTCCATTATCCACTTGGCTTCGTTGAATCTTTCCTGGATAATGAGTGAATGAGCCTGCATCAGGGAGATCGAGATGTTTTCTCCGTCGCTCTTGACTTTATCGGTCAGCAGTTCGTCTGTTAGCATCAGCCACTTGTTCATGTTGATGCGCTTCATCGTATAGTCAAGATAATGTCTGGTCAGAAGATAGGATATCCTCTTTTTTCTCTGACCTATGAGGCTCTTTTTAAACAGATTGCTCTTTGT
>CADAPR010000183.1 GCA_902789785.1 uncultured Lachnospiraceae bacterium | reverse complement strand
TCATACTTTTTTCTTTCATATATCCGATCGGCTTTACCGACAGGTTGTCGGTTAAGTTATTTATATCATACCGGCTTTTTATCTGTCAACATATTTTTTGTGATAACTGCCCTTTATCCCTGTTCGCAGCTTTAGGCAGACTTTTTGATCATTGGGGTATATGACATATGTGTCATGCGATAAATGCGCTTATTTACGCTCTTTTCTCTTATATGAAAAGATCATTGATTTCCTGATATGGGTGTGATATGTGTTTTTGACCGAATGAGTCATTTGGTGGTATTTTGGTGTTTTTTTATATTATGTAAACCCTATTGATATGCAGAGCTTAATAATTGCTTATGAAGCTTATCTCTCCGTTATCGTCAAAATAGACTCTCTGACCTTTTTCGTTATATGTCAAAGATACTGCTTCCCTCATCACTGGTAAATATCTTAAACCTGTTGCCTTTGGAATCAGTGATCACCTGTCTTATGAGATATCCTTCATAGTCCGGCAGACCGGCGCCTCCTGTCGTTTTACCGTATTCCTCCCAGATTTCCACAGTGAAGCTTTCATCAGGATAGGTCTCTTTTAAGTATTCTTCATACTCTTCCTTCATCTTTTTTATTTCTTCATCGCTCATCTTTTTACTGTTTTTAATGGTGCATGCGCTGAGTATAAGCACCATACATATAAATAACGCAGTGATCATTGATATCTTTTTCATTGTCAGTTCATTCCTTTGTATTCTTGTCAACATATGCAAGCTCTGACATGTTTACAAGTTCTTGTCCGTTAAAATTCATTTCTATGATATAAGGCATGAAATTCACTATCCTTAAAAAATCATCAAGCCCGAAATCATTTCTGTAATGTTTTATCATCATGCTCAAGGCTGTTCCGTGAGTACCTATTACGACAGTCCTGTTCTTATAGTCTTTAAGTATCTGAGTAAGTGCCTCAATGTTTCTTTCCTTAACGGAAAGAAGGCTCTCTCCTCCCTCTTCGGCAAAAGAAAGATCAGCCCATCTCTTTTTAAGAAGTTCTGGCAGATGGCTTCCCACCTTTCGCTCTCTTAATCTTTCATCAGTATGTATGGAAAGATCAAAATATTCGGCTGCGGGCCTTATCGTCTCGATGCTTCTTGTATACGGGCTTGATAAAAAGGCATCTATCTTTCTGTCCTTAAGCGTATGAAGCACTATATCCCTGTCTTTTTTTCCTTCAGTGCTCAGATCTCTGATCCTGTCATCATTCCCGTAGACAGACTGTGCATGGCGCACAAATATGATGTTTGTCAGTTCATTCATATCTTTAGCTTTTCTCAATCTTCTCTTGCAAGCCAGTATCCGTTATAGCCTTTCATTAAAGGATGCCAGAACTTTACGGTCAGGTTGCATTCTATTCCTTGACCGCATGATCTTTCTATGCTCTCTTTAGCCATTTTAATGATATGTGCTTTAAGCTCATCCTTAAGCGAGTCTATATTAAGTCTGTTATAATCATCACTCTCATAGATTATATTGATCCCGGGAGAGCTTTCGGCATAGATTTTCTTAGGACCTGTTTTAAGCCTTTGTATCAGATATCTGTTTACATCTTCCTTTTTGTCATAGGCAAACGACTTATAACACAAAGTCTCGTAGCGTCCTGCACCTATATACATGTCTTCATCAAAGAACATTTCTTTTTCTTCTAAACTATCATCAAGCAGATCAGACCATATAGAAAGTATCCCTGACCTGGCATGTGTATCTATAAGCCCCATCCTTTCAGGTTCTCCTATGATCCTGTCATAGGAATCCGATAGGGCAAAAAGCGTAAGATACGGAACCCGCTTATCGCTCTTTTCAGCGACAAAGCAGCTCTCCTTAACAGACATCACCTGTATGTCTGCTATGTTAAGATCAAGATCTGTCTTTAACGAGTTTATGAAGCTTTGTTTTATACTTTCAGATATAGTACTCATATCTTCACCTATCGTCACATAAGAGAGAATATGAAAAGGAATGCGCCTACAAAGATAAGGAATGCGATAGCCAACATTACCGAGTAGATGATTATAAGGATGCGGCTGAATTTTGTGTTGTATTTAATCCTTGCCACTATGGCAAGTACCCATGCCGCAATATAGGCTCCTGTCGTTGTGATCATTTTGGAAAACTGCGCTGCTATATCAAGGGTTATGTCGTCACTGCCTCTTACAGCCAGTCTGCAAAGGGGCGGGACAGCGAACATCAATATGAGTGAGATTATACAGAGTATGTTTTCTTTTTTCATCTTTTCCCTATTCCTTAATGCTCGTCTTTATCTTACAATATTCCATCGCAGAATTTATGTAAACCACATCTATATATAATCTACCCTATCAACAACAGCTCCGAACGGGCACAGGGAAAGCTTTGCTATCTTGAAAAACTGCATCCCGAATGGTATCCCGACTACAGTGATGCAAAAAAGGATACCTATGATCAGATTCACGAGCGCCAGTTCTATCCCTCCCAGGAAAAACCAGCAGATATTTAAAAGAAAGGATACAGCCCCTCCTTCATATCTTATCTCCTTTCCGAACGGATTGAGCGAAATGGATGCAAGCTTGAAGCACTGAAGCCCTACAGGCAGTCCTATGATAGAAATGCACCACATGATCCCCACTATCAGCCAGCAGACAGCGCTTATGGCTCCTCCAAGCAGTATCCATATGATATTTCCCAAAAGTCTCATGATCATTTACCTTCTTTTTATCTTAACAGGGCAAACATGTTTTCAGTACTGTTTTTTATGTCTTCCCTGTAATGCTTAGCGACATACTCAAGCATTGAAGTGACATCTCCGCTTTTTTCTCCGACACTGATCGAGCTTACAAGATCAAACGGAAAGATCTGTTCATGCTTTAGCGCTTCCGACAATGGATTGCCCATGCTCACATAGTCAGAAGCTTTTAGTATCTTTTCTTTAAGTGATCTGTTATAAACTGTCTTTGAGCTATACTGCAGCGCCTTGTAAACAGATACTCCGCAGTCATAGAATATGGCCATGTTGTCTGCAAAGTCAGCAAGCTCGCTCTTTAAGATGAGCTTTCCGATCTTTGGAAGTCTTATGAGCACATTTGAGATCATCAGATTCTTTCTTGCAAGATCTTTTCCTCCATAGCATAGGATCAGTATAAGAAAGATGATCCCAGCGACTATCGCAAGAAAAGAGACTGCCAAAACAAGATGATCAGAAACGGCACAGACTGCAAAGATCGCGCATATAAGAATGCAAAAAACAAAGATCGGATAGATCGATGCCTGCATTATCCTTCGTTTTGTTGAAACTTTTGTATCAAACAAAACAGCCATTTTCAAAAAGGCCTTTTCTACATGTCCGGTCTGTTCCGTTACATATACAGCATCCACAAGCTCGGGAGTATATATGGCTTCATCAGTCCTCATAGCGACATTCAGGTTCATGCCTGTCTCTACTCTTTTTAGCGTGCGCTCTATGGCATGAGCCAGAG
>CADAPR010000182.1 GCA_902789785.1 uncultured Lachnospiraceae bacterium | reverse complement strand
GTTGTTGTCTGGTAGATGGGAACGTTTACGGCTCCGGTTACCTCATCGCCGTCTGTTCCTCCGTGTATAAGTAATGAATTTATCTTTATGCTCATTGTTTGTTTCCTTTCTTTATCCGAATCATTTTTTTGCAAAAAATTAGCCCGGGGACCGTAAATCGATTCCCGGGCGTATAGTCAGTATCAACATCGATCAGATAAGCGCACATTAACAGGATCGAATGATACATCCTTCTTCCGGGATATGATTATTCGACAGCATGTACATGTTCTGTTTTCAATACTTACTGATCTCATGAACTTTTCTCCTTGCTCGTTATGGTAATATCTTATCATCCTGTCTTATATATGAAAATTCGATAGATCCTATCGTCAGCGATAAATATTTATTATCGCAGTATAGATGCTGATCGGACTCGAACCGACAACTTCGGTCTATGAAACCTATGCCATTCCAGCGGCTACAGCATCAATTATTTTATGAGAGGACATCTCTCCATGTTGCGGGTTTGAACTGATCCTTCAAAGGAAGGAGTCTCTTGTCAACATCTACTCCCAAAACAGAGTTGAAGTTGTTTGTTGCCTGCATCTGGGCACCGAATCCTACGATCACAATGATCTCTTCATCTGAATAGAATTTTCTGAGGCCATTTAATAATTCATCTGAAACCTTTGTGGGATCCTTTACGATCTGCTGGCCAAGCTGCTGTAAGAGCTTTTCGTTCTCGCTTGTCTCAAAGTTGTTGGGATCAAGACCGAGAGCCTTAAGATCGCTTATGAAAAACAGTGAGCACAGCTGGCATCCGTTTGTTGTAGATACTGAGTGAGCATAGATCGTTGCAGCACGCTCGCCTACTACCTTTACAAGGCTGCCCCATGAATCATACCATCCCATGAAGGCCTTGTATGTTCCGTAGTCCTGAAGCATAACAAGCTTCATGTTGGTTATCTTGCCTGCTGCCTCAAGCTCTTCGTATGCCTTTCTTGCTTCTCCTGTAAGCTCATCCGGTGTTTTTAAATTTACTCTTGCCATTTTTTTATCTTCCTTTCGTTATTTATTAAAGTGCCAAAGCAAGCACTTCCTTAAATGCCTTTTCATCAAGTTCTATATAGTGGCCGACGTGTCCGCCTCTTGTGGCTCTGTTTGCCATTTCATCAAAGTGTCTCTCATCTATTCCGAGTTCCTTTAAAGTTGTCTTAAGTCTTAGCTTCTTAAAGAACTGTTCGAGCTTGTCAGAAAGTATCAGGGCTCTTTCCTTTTCGGAATAGTTGTATGAGTCTGCATTAAATACCCTGCTTGCAAGAAGTGCAAGTCTCCACGGCTTTACATTTGCCGCATACTTTGTCCAGGCTACGGTAACAACAGCCATTCCCTCTCCGTGGGTGATGTTGTACTGAGCAGACAGTTCATGCTCTATCCTGTGGCTTCCCCAGTCGGCTCTTCTTCCTGCATCTAAGAAGTTATTGTGTGCAACGCTTGCAAGCCACTGTATCTCTCCTCTGGCATTTAGATCCTTTGGATCATTTATAAGCTTGTCCGCATTTACAAGCAGTGCTCTTATCGCGCCTTCGATGAGATAGTCCGTTGTATCGGAATGAGCCTCATCCGAAAAATATCTTTCAAGAAGGTGAGAGAGTACATCCGCTATCCCTGCATATGTCTGGTAGGCCGGAAGGTTGACGGTAAACTTGGGATTCATTATCGCAAACTTGGGTATTATCCTGTCATCTTCAAAACCGAGCTTAAACTCCTTGTTTGAGAGTATCGCGCAGTTGCTGGTCTCTGATCCGCTTGAAGCCGTTGTTGCTATGACGCCTATCGGAAGCACTTTGCTGGGTGAGACTCCTTTTTCAAAGAAGTCCCACACATCCCCGTCATAAGGGATACCGAGTGCTATGGCTTTTGCAGTATCTATGGAACTGCCGCCTCCTACGGCCAAAACGAAATCAACGCTTTCTTTCTTGCCAAGATCAACAAGTTCTCTTACAAGCTCTATTGACGGATTGGGAACAACACTCCCGTTCTCATAAAAGCTTATATTAAGTTCATCTACCGCGTCCTTTATCACCTGATATATACCGAGACTCTTTATGAAGTCTCCGCTGTATACAAGTAACAGTGAAGTCACTTTGTATTCCTTTAGAAGATCTAGGATCTTTTTTTCACTGTCTTCTCCAAACACTATCTTTGCCGGATTGTAGTATTCAAACCCTATCATAGCTGTTTCCTTTTAATGTATTAGTTGAGCGGAACTACTGCTCCGTCATATGTGTCGTTGATGAATTTGCTGATATCCTCGCTCTGCAATACCTCTACGAGTACCTTGAGCGCTTCATCGTTTTCCTTGTCCTTGCTTGTTGCGATGATGTTGCCGTATGTAACAGCTGCAAGTCCGTCGTTTGCTTCAACTGCGAGTGCCTGGCTTACATGAAGGCCGCCCTCTATAGCATAGTTACCGTTTATGACTGCTACATCAACATCGGGAAGAGCTGCAACGAGCTGTTCGGGTGCAAGTTCCTTAAACTCAACGTTCTTGGGATTTTCAACGATGTCTTCAACAGTTGCGTTGATTCCTGCATCGTCCTTAAGCTTGATGATGCCTTCCTGTGCAAGGAGTAAAAGCGCTCTTGCTTCGTTTGTTACGTTGTTTGGAACTGCGATCAGTGCTCCGTCAGGAAGTGCTGAAAGGTCTGTTGTCTTGCCTGCATATACTCCGAAGGGCTCATAGTGGATAGCACCTATTGAAACAAGATCTGAACCGTTTTCCTTGTTGAACTGCTCAAGATAAGGTACATGCTGGAAGTAGTTTGCATCTAAGCTTCCCTCTATGACTCCGGTGTTGGGTGTGATAGAATCTTCAAGCTTTACGATCTCAAGTGTGATTCCCTTCTGTTCGAGGATGGGCTTTGCCTGCTCAAGTATCTCTGAGTGAGGTGTGATGTTTGCTCCAACCTTTATTACAGTGTTTGCTGCCTGTTCAGGAGCCTGAGCTGTTTCTTCGCTTGTCTGTGTTGTTGCTACAGCGTCTGTCTTTATCTCTTTCTTTGCTGCACCTCCGCAAGCTGTAAGTGAAAATATCAACATCGTCCATACTCAGGATGCAGCGCGTAGGCATGCGCCCTGGGATTTATCATAACCCGGGAGTCAAACATTCGTATACAACATCTACACATCTGTAATTTTTTCATAATGTTTTTTCCTCCTTGTTTTGATCTGATATGAGCATAACATGCACAATAGATTTTGAAAATTCGTTTGGTTTTATCGTTGGTGATAAGCTTAGCTTATCACACTCTCTATCCATCTGGCGACGATACGGGTAAGCTTCATCCTCTGTCCCACAAAGCTGTGAGAGCTTTGTATCGCTTCGTATGTTAAGGATACGTTTATCTGGCTTAACTTGTCGGCAAGCGGCTTTATCATCTTATCGGGCGGTGCTACACTGTCAAGACTTGCCTCAACAAGCAGCACGTTGTGCTTTGAAAGATCTTCGTATCTGTTTAATATGCTCAGTGTCTGCTGGTTGATGAGTGCATTCTCATAGACTTCGCTTGCAGAGTTCATCTTTAGGCACTGGCCTTCTGTTTCTATCATAAGGAAAAGATCCTTTTCCATATGATAGCGAAATGCCGCTCCTATATCGTAGGGAGCAAGTGCTGCAACGCCTTTTAAGAAATCAAGATCCTTTGCTGCATTTAATACGCTCTGTCCTCCCATTGAATGCCCTACAAGAAAGATGTTACCTGTATCAATACCGTATTGATCGGCTATCGCAGGGTTATGCGCCCACTTGGCTATGGCTATAAGATCATCCTTGAGGTTTGTGAACAGATACTCTCCGTCGCTTCCCCAGGCACCCCTGTGATTCATATGTATGACAACGCATCCTGTTCTCATGAGTGCAAGCTCGAGATCATTGTTTGTCGTATATCCCGGAAATCCGTGGCTCATGATCACTGTCGGATACGGACCTTCATTTCTCTTATCGGGCTGCAAGAGATATCCGTATATATGACAGCCTCCGCTGACAATATTCAGTTCATATATCTCGGGGAAAGATCCCTCTATATCCGATTCAAATTCAATAAATGCGTTATCTGCTCTCATTTTTTATCTCCCGTCAGATGATATATTCGGGTCTGTCTGCAAAGTTTCC
>CADAPR010000181.1 GCA_902789785.1 uncultured Lachnospiraceae bacterium | reverse complement strand
GGTATGCATGCGATCCTTGTCATGTATGTGATGATATACTGACCGAAATAATAATAATTTATATATTCTCCGCCTGCCCACATATCAAGAGGAGGCATGTAATCTGTCTTATACATGCTCATCATGAATCCAAGATCCATCATTCTCTCGGTATCTGTTGCCGGTATCCTGTGAGCAAATATCCAGTTAAGAACAAAAAACAGGACCACAAATGCTCCGATAGAAATGAGCATAGCGTTCCTGTGCTGCTTTAAATAGTCAATGAAACCATCGACCTTCTTATTATATATTTCATGAAATACAGGCGCATACAATGCTCCTGCAGTAATTATCAGACATATAAAACACGATAATGTGTTAAACTTCAAAAGATGGATCGATGAGAAGAACCACATCACATATCCGCTTATGTACAACCCAAGCGAAGCCGCGATCATGATGCCGCCATCCTTGAATCTGTTAAAAAGCCTATATGATATGGGAAGAGCACATATCATCAGCGCAAAAAAAGCTATATAAAACTGAATCATGTATCTTATATCCACTTGCCTGCCCCCTAATATCCTGTATAACTAGCCTGTTATTCCAAACAATGCAGCATAACCGAATGCGCATGCTACACTAACTATTATCCCTGCAAGAGCGACTCCGCATATAACAGCAGTTATACTCTCCTTGAACTTCATATCAAGGATCGATGCAGCTAGTGTTCCAGTCCACGCTCCTGTTCCCGGAAGCGGTATTCCTACAAAGAGCATAAGTGCGGCAAAGAGGCCTCTTCCCGCTTTAGCCTGAAGCTTTTCTCCTCCCTTATGTCCCTTTTCAAGACAGAAAGTGAAGAATTTTCCGATGATAGGCTTATCTGCTCCCCACTCGAGCACTTTTCTTGCAAAGAAAAAGATTATCGGAACAGGTATCATATTTCCAACAGCGATTATCACATAGCTTAAAGCCAGATTGAAGTTAGGATCACCGGCTTTGAATATATATGCAAAAGGTAGAGCTCCTCTAAGTTCGATAAGAGGTACCATGGATACCAAAAACACAAAAAGATATTTATATCCTGTTGCGAGCTGATTTACTGTTTCAACCAGATTTGACATAGATTTATTTTCCTTTTTATAGATATAGTACTACCAATACGGCGACAACTATTCCGGTAATGGCACCGACAAGAACCTGCAGCGGGGTATGTCCGACAAGTTCCTTTAAACGTTCCTCAGGTGACACGTTCTTGCCCATCTTCTGGAACACCTCGATCATATCATTTAATACCTTGCCCTGACGGCCAGTTTCCATACGCACATTCATCGCATCATACATGACTATCATGGCAAGTACGAATGTTACAGCAAATTCTATGCTGCTTCCGCCGTATATCATGCCCGTTGCCGTAGCAAGACCGCATACAGTGGCTGAATGTGAGCTCGGCATGCCTCCGCCACCGCACATACGCTCCAGTCTTAATTCCTTATTTACGATCAAATATATGATCGTCTTGCTTATCTGCGCAACAGTCCACCCCAGCAGACCTGCCACTAAAGCTTTGTTTGCAACCATCTGCCTTAAAAATTCCATATATATACTTCCTTAATATCTGCTTATGCTTACTGTCAGTGTACCATTATCTGCTACTGCACCGATAACGATCGCATAATCAAATGTATTCGTAAATCTAAGATCTAAAGTATTGCCGGCGATCGTAGCATCCATGCCCTCAGGTATATAAGGCACCTTAAGTGAATGAGGATGTCTCTCTGTCGCAGGAAGTCCTGCTGAGAGCATTGCTGCATAAAGTGTTGATGAAACCTGGCATACACCGCCTCCGATACCCATGCCATGTTTTTTATTTATGAATATCGGCGCATTTACATATCCGTTAGCTGTTGTTCTGGGTAATATAGTCGCATTAAATGAAAAATCCTCGCCCTTTTTAACAACAACACCGTTTATCCTTGATGCAGCAACCGCTACGTTGTTAGCCCTTGGTATCTTAGCATCATACTTGGTAGCATAAATGCCTATCACATTTCCGGGATTAACATTTGCAGCCTTGTTTGTGTTATTATTGCTGTTATTCTTATTATTGTTCGCATTCCTGCCAGGAAGAGCTATCCTGTTTTCATTCTTTCCGAATGCAGCAAAATGCTCATGATATCCAGCCCAGTTGTTTCCATACGCTGACTGGAGATCAGGATTGTTCTCCTTGTAGGCCTTTGCATTGAATACAGCAGACGCATTTCTTCCTTCATTTACGCCGTTATTTATGTAATGAGTCAAAAGCTTGTTATAATCATTACCATAAACAGCGGCAACATCAGGATTGTTGTCATAATAATACTGTGAATCAAATACAAGCGCATACTTGCTTATATCACTCTTTTTTGCAGCCTGTGAACCAAATGGCATAATCATTATGCACACCATGCTCACAAACAGCATAAGAGTGAGCCTTGCGGACCACTCTCTAAACCTTTCTCCCATACCCTTCATCCTTTCAAATCGTTATATCACTGAACCTTAGCCATTTCGCATACAGAATCAAGAACTTTCTCTTTAAGAGCCATCTGAAGCACTCTGGGTTCACCGTACATCTCGACCTGAGTATCATAGTAGCCTTCATCATGACCATCATTTACAAGAACACCCTTGTAATATGCTGCATCTACCGTTAAGCCTTCCTGTTCGGCTATAGCCTGGTAGATCAGAAGATCTCTGTATGTATTCTGAGCTTTCATTATCAGGCTCACATCATAATCGCTCTCGCTCATTCCGATGTAATCCTCAAATGATGAGTAATAATCCTGTCCCAGATACTGCTTATACATCATAGCAGTATATTCATAGTTCTGATTGTCATCAAATTTTGCTATAGACTTTAATGTCTTAAGATACTTTTTGTCATAATCCTTAACCGTTGTGTTATCTGTCAGATATTTCTCAACGTAGCTTCTAAGTCTGCTTGCCTTATTAGTATCTTTAATATACTGTCTGTATCCTTCAACTGTTGTTGCCTTGTCAGAAAGATGTTCTGCTACATATGCATCATCAAATTCCGGCAAAACATATATGCCGTTTATCGTTACGTTAAATGTTGCATCCATTCCAGCAAGATCAGCTGAAGCATAATCAGTAGGGAATGTAACTTCAATATTAAAGGTAGAAAGGTTCTCTGCACCGATAAGCTGTTCTTCGAATCCTTCGATAAAAGCCCCCGAACCGATAGTCAGATC
>CADAPR010000180.1 GCA_902789785.1 uncultured Lachnospiraceae bacterium | reverse complement strand
TGCTCCAGAACATGTATTTGAGCAAAGGAAAATGGCTGTCGAGAGTGGCAGGCAGCAATATCGTATTCTCTTCTTTCTCACTAAGGATCTTGTACATAGATTCATTATATAGGATTTTTTAAGATAAAAAAACGCTTACATAAAAAGAACCCGAAATGATTTCGGGTTCATGGTTTGTTTTATATTAATCATAAGACACGATCAGACTCTTGCTTTTGCTCCGATAACGGTCTTTCCGAATACAGCATAAGAGCCACGCTTCTTATCGGATAATTCTTTTCATCCATCTTTTTCTTTGGCGTGATATAAAAGACTACCGCTACTCTTCCCTTGTTATATATCACTTCCTGGTATGATGAGGATATTGAGACGGTTTTTAAATAGTTAAATCCGTGTTCTTCAAGCTTTGCAGTCGCATCGCCGTATGTGTCATCATTTCTTACCCCCAGGATGTCTGATTCTCTGTCGTTATTGTTTATCTCTACTCTGCTTAGATAAATGCCGTCAAGTCCATAAACGGGGTATCCTTTACCGGTTACCAGACCTTTAGCAGAATTCTCAACATACGATGTATCATGACTGGGATTATCATCAAGTTCTATATCTCCTAAAGATTTCATGAATTCTACGCCGATATTGCTGTTTTCATTGACGTATTTGATCGTTTCGAAATCCTCATCTGTGACCTCAAACAGCCGCTTTGGCAGTTCAACATCATCAACTACATTCCAAAACAAAACCCTTGCCTGAGTTCCTTCCATATATCCGAAGCCATAGTATAAGCTATGCACCTTCTTAATCGAATAAAAGACAGCTTTGTATTCCACAGTCCCTCCGTCTTTATATCCTCTTTTAATAGGAATGCAACACAGTATGATCAGTATTATGATAATGACCGGTATTATCTTCTTTTTATTCATTCTATTATCTTTCTTTATATATCATCTAATGTACGAAGCATTCTATTTAACAGAATCGGGTGATCTCAGATAATCGGTAAGATGGAAACCTTCCTCGATATCATCGGTACCTAACAGTATGACATCCTCTCCGTCATAATCAGCGATATGAAAATCATCGCTTTTTGTGATCCTTACAAGTCTCTCGAAGAATGCATTGAGGTCCTTTGCAAGAACAGCCTTATTTCCCTCGTCTCTGCCGAAATTTATGATCTGCCCGGCTTTTCCGTTAGGTCCAGGAGCAAGATCTATGCCTATAAAATTACCTGAGCCGTCTGTACAAAACGGGATCCATTTGGCATCGGCATAGCATCTTTTGATACTCGCCATGGGAGTTGAAGAAAAGCTTCCGCTGTTATTTATCTTTGGATCATCTGCTATCTTCTTTAACCCCATCCATTCATTTAAGAGCGAATCGAGGCTTAAGAAATGAAGTCCCATTATCATGCCGCAGATTGCCTCATTGTCATCACCGTTATTGGTAAGATACGCTTAATTGCGGCATCTTCTCAAAGAGTGCTTCCTTATAAGCATTCCAGTTAAATGTCGCTGTTCTGTTTTTCTTTATCAGACGAACCCCTGCATAAAAGCTTAATGCTCCAAGTATTACAGCTATGATCACAATGATGATCGCCTGCAGGATATTTTCTATGGAAAACAGTCCTATCTCGAGTACTATCAGTGCAAAGCCGATAAGTATAATACCGATCTTTTCAAGGAATATTCCGCCAACATGCTGATCCTTTCTGAGTCCCGTTATCGACAGTATAAGACAGCCGATCGCTATTATACTGACAAGTAAAGCCCCCACGGCTGTCGATTTTTCCTCAAGTGCTGACAATGCCAGTACATCAAAAAGAAGTATCACAAAAACCGCAAATATGATCGTTGATATATAATAGACTTTTTTCATGGATTTCTCACCTTATCTGTATCTGTTATCTTAGCACCGATATGGCATCGCCTATCGTCTTTTCAAGGGCCTGTTTTCCGTACTTATCGACCTCGGCTTTATCCTTTATCCCGTGGGTCAGACAGCCCGCACCTCCTATACAGCCTCCGACGCATGCCATTCCTTCAATAAAGTTGGCATCCAGTACACCCTTTTTCTTCTTCAAAAGCGCGATGACGCACTCTTCGATACCGTCACATACACACGGCTTAAGATCAAAGTCAGTATCACCATGCTCCTTCATGGCCTGATTAACAGCATCAGTAAGTCCTCCTGATCGAGCAAAGATGCGTCCGAAGAAGGATGCATTGTCAAGTGCAGTATCATCTAAAGTTGTGATATCTATGTCTCTTGAATCAAAAAGTGCCTGCAGTTCCTCAAAAGTCATGACTACATCGATATACTCTTTTACACCCTCTTTTTGAGCCTCAGCTTTTTTTGCAGTACATGGACCTATAAAGACAACCCTGCAGTTTTCATCATGCTCCTTCAGATATTTTCCAAGAGTTGCCATGGGTGAAAGATTGTGTGAAATATACTGTACAAGATCGGGATGATTCTTTTTTATAAAGCTTACGAATGCCGGGCAGCATGAGCTGGTCAAAAAGCCTTTCTCTACAAGTTCCCTGCTCTCTGCATCTGCGACCATATCGGCTCCGAGTGCTACCTCGATAACAGTATGAAATCCCAGTTCTTTTAGTCCTGTTATGACCTGTCCGAGTCTTGCATATGAGAACTGGCTGGATATCGACGGAGCCACTATCGCATATACCTTGTAGTTTTCGTTGCCGTTGCTCTTTTTGATGATATCTATCACATCAAGCAGATATGATTTGTCCATGATGGCACCGAAAGGACACTGATAAACACAGGCTCCGCAGGAGATGCATTTATCATTATCGATAGTTGCGACTCTTTCATCGTTCATGCTGATCGCTTTTATCTTGCAGGCATTCTGACAAGGCCTTTTTAATGATATGATGGCCGAGTAGGGACATCCCTTTGCACAGGCTCCGCATTCCTTGCACAGTGTCTTGTCTATATGCGCCACATGATTCTTATCCAGTGACAGGGCTCCGAATTTGCAGGCATCCACACAGCGATGAGCAAGGCAGCCTCTGCATGCATTTGTTACCTCATATCCGCCCATCGGGCATTCGTCACAGGCAGTCTCGATGACCTCGATCACGTTGGGGTTGTCCTTGTTTCCTCCAACGGCTATCCTGACTCTATCCGCAAGTATCGCCCTCTCCTTATATACACAGCATCTCATGGTAGGCACCTTTCCCGGTGCTATCTTTGCCGGAATATCCATGACATTCTCCAGCAATGTGTCTTCCCATGCGTAGCGTGCCACTTCCCGTAAAACTTTGTACTTCAGATGCTGAACTTTGGTGTCAAACTTATACATTTGTCTTCCTCTTAGAAATAACTTACTTTTATCCTCTTGCCCATCTGCTTCAGGCACTCGGACAATTCTTCAACTAATCTCATTTTGATATTGAAATTGATCGGCAGATCAGGATTCTGATGTGCCGGATTAACTGCTCTCCCGACATAGAAATTTATATCGGTGGCTTCCTCAAATAACATTCTGGAAATAAGCGATGCTCCGTCACGCTTAAAGTTCCACTCCTCATATAGCGCATTATCAGCAAGAGCATCCTTGGCATATTCGATCACCTTATTGATCGTTATCACTCCCTCAGTGACCAGATCCACTCCTTCTATCTGCGCGATGGGAGGTATATCGCTCCTCTCAAAGCTTAAACTCACTTTCAGCGGCTTTCCAAGATAATCCGCAGCGATCGATGACGTAGTACCGCCGCAGACGATATGCTTTCCATCTTTTGAAAAGAACAGTGCCATCATACGGTTGCAGTCATCGCGGTTTTTGGGAGGTCCGAACAGAATATTCATCGGCTCGCGTTTTCTTATCTTTACCACACATGCAGACGCATCATCACCCGGGCGATACCCGTATTCCTTGTTGCATTCATCAATAAGCATGGTCGCAAGAGTCTTGGCAGTATATCCTGCAACAGACATGCCTACCATGAAATCGGCTATGTCTTCCCATTTCCAGCCGAAATTATATTCAAGACCGATCCCGGCATGCGGACATCCGTCACTCATCGCGATCATGATATCGCCTTCTTTAAGCCTTATGACAGATTTTAAGACATTCTTTCCGCATATATTCAGTTCATGCTTTTCATAATCATAAACTTGCGCATCCCGTATGAATATCACTTCGGGATTGTCATATTGTATGAGCTCGACTGTTTCATTATCTATCAGATGAATGATGGTAAATGTGGAATAAGCCACACCGCGAACAGAACAGATCGGCAGTGTCGCAGCTATCGTCGAGACGCATTCCTCAAGCTTTATCCCCTCTGCGAGCATTGTAGAAATGATCTTGGATGTCAGTGTTGATAATATGCTTGCCTTGACACCGCTGCCAAGTCCGTCTGCAAGAACGATAACGGAGGAATTCTCATCCTGATCCACAATGTCTATATGATCGCCGCAGAGCTGTTCACCCTCATGATTGATGCTTTTCCAGCCGATATCAGCACACAGGTTATTCATCGCTTATCGACTCCTTCAGTTTTGTCAGTGCAATCTTTGTTTCGGCTGCAGTTTCTCCAAGCAGTGAAGCTATCTCCTGAACGATCCTCATCTGCTTGTCCACTACCTTATCAGCGATCTCAACAGTCTGACGACTGATGTTCTCCTTCCTTTCTTTCTGCATCTCCTCATCGGTCACATCCCTTAG
>CADAPR010000179.1 GCA_902789785.1 uncultured Lachnospiraceae bacterium | reverse complement strand
TTTCATAAGCGGATACTTTGCAACTGATTCAAAATGGAGTATTAAAAAGCTCATCAGACTCTGGGCACAGGTGCTTTCATATTCGATCCTTGTTCCTCTCATTATGTCGGCATTTGGCGCATTTGATCTCAAAGGCGCGCCTCTTTCTGTAAAGCAGCAGATATTTCTGCCGGTGACATACGAGCATTACTGGTTTGCCACAGCATACATAATGCTGTATCTGATCTCGTATGTTTTGAATGCTGCCATATCAAAGCTTGACAAGGTATTTTGCGGATTCAAATCGATAGATCCGTATCTGATCCCCTGGGATAAATACGGCAATGACATGATATGGTTCATTATCCTTTACCTTATCGGAGGATATATAAGGACATACGGTCTGCCTCTTACAGATAATAAGACCAAAAAGGAAAAGGCAAGATTCGGACTTGTTATATATGCGGCATTCAGTCTGATAACGTTTTTGATAGCTTATGCGTTCTCGTTCATTGTAAGGAGCACGGGAAAGCTTGAATACTATATGGATATGACATACTGCTATAACTATGTCACGGTACTGATCGCACTTTGCAAATATGGATATCGGACACCGTCCGTGGATAAACAAAATAGCAAAGTATACGTTTGGCGTATATCTTCTTCATGATAACATTGTACTGAGAGAGAAGTGGCAGCATCTTCTTTTGATCGACGCTGCACAGGGAAAATGGTGGCAGATACTGCATATGCTTATCTGCATCATCATCGTGTTTATTGTCGGATGCGTCATAGATCTTGTAAGAGACGGCGTGTTCAATGCCTTTGCCAAGACAGGTAGAAACAGGCAGTAGCAAAATATGGATACAAAGATAATTAAGATAGATGAAGAAAATATAGATGAAGCGCTTATAAGTCAGGCCGGCAAGATAATAAAAAACGGCGGTCTGGTCGCATTTCCGACAGAGACAGTCTACGGGCTGGGAGGAGATGCGCTGAATCGCGAATCGAGCAAAAAGATCTATGCTGCAAAGGGAAGACCGAGTGATAATCCGCTGATCGTTCATATCGCAGATATCAGGGACATGGATGCTATAGTCCTGAAGGTTACAGAAAACGCCCTAAAGCTTGCAGAGAGATTCTGGCCGGGACCTTTAACGATGATACTTAAAAAATCTGACTGGGTTCCGCTTGAAACGACAGGAGGACTTGACAGCGTTGCAATAAGGATGCCGGTGCATAAGACTGCTGCGGCGTTCATAAAGGCAGCAGGAGGATATGTGGCGGCACCCAGTGCGAACATCTCCGGAAAGCCAAGCCCTACTAGTGCAAAATATGTCATCCAGGATATGGACGGGCGTATTGACATGATCATTGACGGCGGGGACAGCGGCATCGGTCTTGAATCGACTATCGTCGATCTGACGGGCGACATTCCTGTTCTGCTCAGACCGGGATATATAACTGTTGAACAGTTAAGAGAAGTTCTTGGCAATGTCGATGTCGACAAAACCATTCTTGACGGAGACTGCAAGGAAAGACCAAAAGCCCCCGGCATGAAATACAGACATTACGCTCCCAAAGGAGAGCTTACCATAGTTGAAGGTCAGGCATTAGCAGTGGTTGAAAAGATCAACGAACTGACGCATGAAGCTGAAAGAAAAAACAAGAAAGTCTGCGTTATAGCGACTGATGAGAATGCCGACAGTTATGAGGCCGGCGTGATAAAGAGCATCGGGAGCAGAAATGATGAAGACATCATCGCTCACAGGCTGTATACTATACTCAGGGAATGTGATGATGAGAACATAGACGTCATCTACAGCGAGAGTTTTGACAGCGCAGGAATAGGGCAGGCAATAATGAACCGGCTGCTAAAGGCGGCAGGTCATCACATGATACATATTTAGACTGTTTGGAGGGTTAAACGATGATAGCTATTGGAAGCGATCACGGCGGATATGATCTTAAGATGTCCGTCATCAAGCACCTTGAGGAAAGGGGAATCGACTGCAAGGATTACGGCTGCTATGACAAGAGTTCGTGCGATTATCCTGTTTACGGACATGCAGTTGCAAATGCAGTGGCTGACGGAAGCTGCGAAAAGGGCATAGTCATCTGCACTACGGGAATAGGCATTTCGATAACCGCGAACAAGACAAAGGGAATAAGATGCGCACTGTGCAGCGAGCCGCTGTCAGCAAAGATGACCAGACTTCATAATGATGCAAACGTGCTTGCGATGGGTGCAGCGCTTATAGGTCCCATGCTGGCAAATGAGATAGTGGATACTTTCCTGGATACTGAATTCTCCGGTGAAGAGAGACATCAGCGCAGGATAGATCTTATAGAAAACAATTGATTATCAGGGGGTAAGAAAGATGGCAAAACTAGTGATAATGGATCACCCGCTCATTCAGCACAAGATTGGTTATATCAGAAGGATTGATACGGGAACAAAGGATTTCAGACAGACAATCTCAGAGATAGCGATGCTTATCTGCTACGAGGCTACAAGAGATCTTGAACTTGAGGATGTTGAGATCGAAACACCTATATGCAAGACTACGGCTAAGACATTAAAGGGCAAGAAGATGGCGATCGTACCGATCCTTAGAGCAGGCCTTGGCATGGTTGACGGAATGCTCTCTTTGATCCCCGCGGCAAAGATTGGTCATATCGGTCTTTACAGGGATCCTAAGACGCATCTTCCGATAGAGTATTACTGTAAGCTTCCGGCAGACTGCGCAGAAAGAGAAGTATTTGTCGTAGATCCGATGCTCGCTACTGGCGGTTCGGCTGCTTCGGCTATACAGATGTTAAAGGACAAGGGATGCAAGAAGATCCACTTCATGTGCATAATCGCAGCTCCCGAAGGAATAGAGGCCATGCAGAAGGCTCATCCCGATGTCGACATCTATGTCGGAGCAAAGGATGAAAAGCTCAATGAAAATGCATACATCGTACCGGGTCTGGGAGATGCCGGCGACAGGATATTCGGAACCAAGTAAAGAGGACAGGGTATGAAAAGAACCGACTACATAAAATGGGACGAGTATTTTATGGGGGTATCCAAGCTTGCGGGAATGAGATCAAAGGATCCAAACACACAGGTCGGAGCCTGTATCGTGAGCGAGGATAACAAGATACTGTCCATGGGTTACAACGGATTTCCGAACGGATGCTCCGATGAGGATTTTCCCTGGGAGAGAGACGGAGACGTTCTGGAGACAAAGTATGCATATGTTACTCACAGCGAATTAAACGCTATATTAAACTACCGCGGAGGAAACGGCGGGCTTGCGGGAGCCAAGCTCTATGTCTCACTGTTTCCTTGCAATGAGTGTGCAAAGGCTATCATCCAGAGCGGTATAAAGACTGTCATATATGACAGCGACAAATATATAAACACACCGGGAAATATCGCCTCAAAGAGGATGTTTGACGCTGCCGGCGTAAAATATATAAAATATCAGCACAGCGGAAGACAGATAACCATTGATGTTTAGGAGTTTTTATGGTCAGGAGACGATCTCTTAAGGCAGTTGCCGTTCTTTTGACGGTGACCATGTATTTTTCTACATTGCCTTGCTTTGATTCCTATGCCGAGACCACTAAGGAAAAGCTTGAGAAGGCTCAGCAGCAGCACGAGGAAACAAAGAAAAACCTTAATGAGACAAAAGAGAATATTGATGACCTCAACAATGTGAAGCATTCGCTTCAGGGCGAACTTGCGCAGCTTAACGTAACGATCAGCTTGAAGAGGTGAGCAACAATCTTGCAGACCTCGAAGGAAGGATCGAGGACAAGGAAGCTGAGATAACCCAGACTCAGTCCGATCTTGAGATCGCAAGACAGCTTGAAGCCGATCAGTATGCGGCAATGAAAAAGCGCATACAGTTCATGTATGAAAAGCAGGACTTCATGTTTGCAGAGATGATCTTTTCCGCAAAGAACTTTGCGGATCTTCTCAACAAGAATGATTATATCGAGAGCCTGTCGGCCTATGATAAGAAGATGAAGGACGAGCTTGAGGCTACTAGGATCAGCATTGAAGATACCGAGGCAAGACTTAAGGATGAGAAGGACGAGCTTGACAAGCTTCATGAGGATGTTGTGGCAGAGCAGGAAAAGGTCACCGGATATGTCAATGCGACGGCTTCGAGCATAAAGAACTATTCCGGCCAGATAAAGGATGCCGAGGCTGTAGCAGCTGCGTATGAAGCAAAGGCTGCAGAAGAGGAAGCGGATATCGCGGCATTAAAGAAAAAGCTCGAGGAAGAGATCAGGATGTCAAAACTTGCCGCTCAGTCAAAATGGAGAGACATCTCCGAAGTAAGCTTTGAAGAGGGAGACAGATATCTTTTGGCAAATCTGATCTATTGCGAGGCGGGAAAC
>CADAPR010000178.1 GCA_902789785.1 uncultured Lachnospiraceae bacterium | reverse complement strand
AAGTAGAACATGTAGGGCGATGGGTTTATGGTTCTTAGTTCTCTGTATGTATCAAGAAGGCTTCCTTCAAACGGGGCGCTCAATCTGTTTGAGAGGACTATCTGGAAGATATCTCCCTCCCTTATATAGTTCTTTGCCTTATCAACCATCTGACAGAATCTTTCCTTGTCAAACAGAGGCTTAATCTGTCCTTTAAGTCTGCTTGCGGGTTCCTTTTTCTTTTCTCCGTTTCTTAATAGATCTGCGATCCTTTCAAGCTCATGCTTAGCTCTTTCATATTCGTTTTCTATATCATTAAGCTTTATGTTTGCGATCAGATATATCTTCTGGCTAAGGTTGTCAAATGCTATTACCTTGTCAAACAGCATAAGATCCACATCCTTAAACTCGTTCTCATCTTCAAGATCGCATCTTATGCTAGGCTCTGAGTAGCCGAAGTATTCGAATGAGAAATATCCTACAAGCCCGCCCGTAAAGAAGTTTAGCTCATCAACTTTCGGGCTTTTATACTCTGCCATGATCTTTCTTATCTCGCTTGAAGGATCATCGGTCTTTATCGTTTTGTCTCCTGCAGTAAACACTCCGTCCTTGCAGGTGATGAGCATCTTTGGCTCAAAGCCAAGGAATGTGTATCTGCCCCATGTCTCGTCAGCCTTTGCAGACTCGAGCATATATACATGATCAGATGCATTCTTAAGTATCCTTAGAGCTTCTATCGGTGTTATGAAGTCCGAGAGTATCTGAGTGCTTACGGGTATTACCGTGTAGTCACCTGTTTTTGCGATTTCCTTTATCTTTTTAAGATCCGGTATCAGATTCATATCTTTTCTCCCTAAATGTATTCGGCGATGTTGAGTATGAGTTTCTCTGTCTTTTCCCATCCGAGGCAGGCATCCGTTATCGACTTGCCGTAGACTCCTCCGCCTATCTCCTGGCATCCGTCCTCTATATAGCTCTCTACCATGAAGCCCTTAAGTATCTTTGTTATCCTGTCGCTGTGCTTTGCGCTGTTTAGTACATCCTTTATGATACGAGGCTGTTCAAACGGATCCTTTCCTGAGTTTGAATGGTTGCAGTCTATTATGACCGCGGGGTTTTTAAGATCTCTCTCATCGTAGCAGTCACACAGTCTTATAAGATCCTCGTAGTGGTAGTTCTGCTGGGGCTGACCGTGCTTGTTTGTTGATCCTCTTAAGATCGCATGAGCATGCTCGTTTCCCATTGAGTGGACCTCCCATCCTCTGTATATGAATGTGTGAGGATGCTGGGCTGCAAGTATGGCATTCATCATCACGGTGTAGTCGCCGCTTGTCGGGTTCTTCATGCCTACCGGCATGTCCACTCCGCTCGCTACCAGTCTGTGCTGCTGATCTTCGACAGATCTGGCTCCCACAGCGACATATCCCAAAAGGTCATCGAGATACTGGTAATTTTCCGGATAGAGCATCTCATCGGCACAGGCAAAGCCTGTTTCCCTTACTGCTCTAAGATGCATATGTCTGGTAGCCGCTATTCCCTTGAACAGATCTGACTTGCCGTTTGGATCGGGCTGGTGAAGCATTCCCTTGTATCCTTCTCCCGTTGTCCTTGGCTTGTTGGTATATATCCTCGGAACGATGAATATCTTTTCCTTTACCTTTTCCTGCAGAGGACACAGCCTTGATATGTAATCTATAACGCTGTCCTCGTTGTCTGCGCTGCAGGGACCTATGATAAGAAGAAGCCTGTCATCCCTTCCTTCAAAGATAGCCTGGATCTGTGCTCTCTTTTCCTCTATGATCTGCCCCATCTTTAATGTCATCGGATACATCTCCTTGACCTCCATGGGCAGTGCAAGCTTTTTTTCGAACTCCATGCTCATATCTATTCCTCCGTTTCGCAATAAAAAACGGCCCTATCCGATAAAGGATAGAGCCGATCGTCATTCGTATTTTGCTTATGTCTGGTTTCTATTCTTTATCACAGTATTGTTTTGTCTGCATAATAAACCACCACGCAAAAAAGCCTGCAAAAGAAAACAGGCTAAAGAATACTGAATATGCATTTGTCATGGCGCTTGTGTTTATCATACTTGTACCTGACTGTGATAATATCTGCTAAAAAAGATAACACGGCAAAAAAGTGTTGTCAATATATTTTTTTATTGTATGTTTGCGATAATTATTTTATCATAGGCATAGAGGGTTTGAGGAAATCGATAATGAAGAAAAAGATCGCGATCTTTACAACAGGATGGGGCAGTGAGATACTTTCGCAGTTTCTTAGGGGAATGACTGATTCCCTTAAAAATAAGCAAGTCGATCTGTTCCTTTTTACATGTTATCCGACCTATATAGATACGGCTCCCGTAAAAAAGGGAGAACTGAACATATTTACGCTTCCCGATCTTAATGATTTTGACGGCGTGGTCATCTTCTGCAGCGGTCTTGGCTTTAATGAAGAGATAGACAAGCTGATAGAAAGAGCAGACAAGGCAAACGTTCCTGTCATCCTGCAGGGTGCAAAAAGAGACGGCCTAAGCTATATAGGAAGCGATAACTACGATGCCACAAAATCGATGTGTGAGCATCTTCATAAAATGCATGATGTCCACAGCATAGTTTTTCTGGCAGGTTCAAAGGATTCGCACGATTCGGAGCTTCGCCTTAAGGCTGTGAAGGACTATCTTGATGATAATAATGCTGCAGAAGAACTTTTAGATGTTTACTATACAAAGTGGGAAAATGCTGCGGCAAGCCGCTACATTGTCAAATATTTAGAAGAAAAAAGATCTCTTCCCGATGTGTTCATCTGTGCCAATGACGGACTCGCGATGCAGACATGCACAACACTTTTTGAAAACGGCTATGATGTACCGCGCGATGTACTCGTAACGGGATATGACTACATAGATGACGGTCAGATCTTCGATCCTTCGATAGCAAGCGTCGACCAGTGCTTTTCAAAGATGGGCGAAGCATGCGGCAGTCTGTGGCTTGATCTGACAGCGGGCAAGACAAGATCCGAATCCTTTATCATCCCATGTGAATTCATCCCGGGCGAGAGCTGCAACTGCTATGAGTACAGAGACAGCAACGAGGTAAGAAGGCGATTCGGACGTGAAGCCTTTTCAAAGCGCAGCACAACTACTTACTTTAACAGGAAACTAAGCATGATAGACTCGACCGTTTTATCATGCCTTACATTTAATGAGTTCATGGAAAGCCTTCACAAGCTCTTAACTCTTGATCACAACTTTGAAGGTGATTCATTCCATGTGCTTCTTGAGCCAAACTTCGGTCTGTCGATATATGATAACA
>CADAPR010000177.1 GCA_902789785.1 uncultured Lachnospiraceae bacterium | reverse complement strand
CCGTATGAGATAAGGTCCATCCACTTTTTCTTTGCTTTCTTTTCAAGCGATGTAAACAGCTTTTTGTTTTCATCGATACTTGCAAACTCATAGATCGCAAGGCTTAAGGAGCTCTCAGGATCAAGGATCTCCTTTTCAAGTTCATCAAGCGCGCTTTTTAGGATATATAACGCTGATTCATTTGCCTTTATCCTCTCATCAAAAGATCTCTCAGTGCTTATCAGCAAAGTAAATATCTCAGATGTTGATGAAAAGTGTCTGTACAGTCCTCCTCTGGAAAGATTTGTGGCATCACATATATCGGTCATGGATACATCCTTAAAGCCTTTCTTTGAAAAGAGAATGGCTGATGCATCTATTATCATCTTCTTTGTTGCTTCTCCCTTGGTAAGCATGTTTTCCTCCCGTATAAAAAAGAGACATTGTTGTCGCTTTTATTATGCGACAAGCATGTCTCTTTTGTCAAGTGTATATTCATTAGATTGTAATTGTACAAAAATCCTTCCGGTATTACGTTGCTTTACTTTACTAGTGTGTGAATGTTTTTCTGTAAATGAGATATCCTGCGAGAAAATCTCACGCAACGCGGACGCGTTAGCTATACTCAACGAACCCGTAATCGTGTAACATCTTCATATACTTTGTCAGTCTGGGGTAGAGCGGTTCGGCCTCTTCACCAAACTGTGCTTTGACCTTCTGACCGATATCGTATACAGATTTCTTCCCGTCTATCAAAGGAAATATGAAACTGCCGAGCCTCTCAAGATGAACCTGTGAAACCTTGGGTTTTTTCAGTATCAGCTGGGCCAGTCTGTTGAAAACTCCTTTATTCTCAATAAAGATCGTTACATTTCCTTTCTCATCCGACTCCCATCTGTGCTTATCGGAAATGACCGGAATATAGTCAAGATAGTTTTCTGCTTTGTCTTTGTTTTTATTACCCATTATTCTTCAGACTTCTCTTTTTCGTTTGTATTCAGAGCTTTCTTGTGCATCGCGAAATACGCTACACAACCGATCATGACCGCAAGCAGTATGATACCGCCGATAGTTCCGAGATTTACACTTTCGGAAAGATCGATTTTCGAATCGATTCCGATTACCGCAAGAACCGCAAGGATAATTCCCACAAGTCCTTCACCTGCAATCATTCCCGAACAGAAGAGAACTCCCGAACCGGCTTCGTCGTTCTTGTTCTTTGACTTGCTGTCCGCAAACCATCTGATGATTCCGCCCAGCATAATTGTTGTGCTGAGTTCCAGCGGAAGATACAGACCGATTGCAACCGGAAGAACCGGGATTCCAAGGATTTCAACGACTACTGCCGTAAATATTCCGATGAATACCAAAGTCCACGGAAGATTTCCGTCCATAACTCCTTCAACGATCATCTTCATAAGAGTTGCCTGAGGTGCTGCAAGCTCGGTTGTACCGAAGCCCCAGGCCTTGTCAAGAAGGATGAGTACTCCTCCGATAGTCAGTGCCGCAACAAAGGCTCCGATCAGCTCGCCGATCTGCTGCCTCTTAGGTGTTGCGCCGAGGATGTATCCCGTCTTCAGATCCTGTGATGTATCTCCGGCCATAGCAGCGATGATACAGATAACGGTTCCGATGGAAATAGCACCGATCATGCCGTGCGCACCTGTATCTCCCGAAAGCTTTAAGACAAGTGTCGCAAACAGAAGCGTTGCAATTGACATACCTGAGACAGGGTTGTTGCTGCTTCCCACAAGACCTACCATTCTTGATGAAACTGCACCGAAGAAAAATCCGAATAATGCGATCAATATCGCACCGACAAGCGATACCGGAATCTGAGGCAGAAGCCAGATAAGAAGGATAATACCTACAACTCCGCAGATAACGACCTTCATATTCATATCCTGATCAGTACGCTTTACGCCCTCTCCGCCTGCGTTTTTAATGCCTTTCATAGCACCGGTAAATGTTTTAACAATAAGCGGCATAGACTTTATAAGGCTTATTATCCCACCTGCCGCAACCATTCCGGCACCTATATATCTGATATAGTAACTCCAAAGTGCCGACGCACCGTTCTCGGCATAAATGTTCATAATAGTATCGGTGCCCGGATAAATGATCGTATCCGCGCCAAATGTGGCGATTGCAGGAATAAATACAAACCATCCCAGAATACCGCCGGCCAGCATATATGATGAAATCTTCGGACCGCAGATATATCCTACACCGATAAGAGCCGGATAAACCTCTGCCGACAATTCAGTCTTAAGTGACTTGATATTTGCGCTGACAACTCCCGGGATCACTTTGAATCCGTCAACCAGAAACTTAAATACCGCCGCAAGTCCCATACCCATGAATACCGACTTTGCACTTGATCCGCCTTCTTCTCCGGCAAGAAGAACTTCTGCACATGCGGTTCCTTCCGGATAAGGCAGAACGCCGTGTTCCTTAACAATAAGCGCATTTCTGAGAGGTATCATGAATAGCACTCCCAGCATACCGCCGCATAAAGCTATAAGTGTAATAGAGATCATACTCGGTGTCTCGGTAACACCTTCCTTTGCCCACAAGAATAACGCGGGCATCGTAAAGATTACGCCTGCCGCAAGTGATTCACCTGCGGAACCTACCGTCTGAACCATGTTGCTTTCGAGAATAGAATCTTTCCTCATGATAACGCGGATAACTCCCATTGAGATAACCGCAGCCGGAATCGACGCTGATACCGTCATACCGACTCTGAGTCCCAGATACGCATTCGCTGCGCCAAAAACCACAGCTAGAATGATACCCATAAAAATTGATGTGAACGTGAATTCCGAAGTTATTTTTTCCGCCGGAATATAAGGTCTGAATTCTTCTTTTTTCTCACTCATCTGATTTTCTCCCTTGAAATGTTTTCGAAATCCCCCACAGATTAGATTATAACAAAACGGGCGGACAAAATCTCAATATTAAGCTTTTTCTATCAAAAAAATATACAGTTGAACTAAAAAATCACACTAAAAGATTACGTTCACGACAATTTCGATGCCATTCGCAAAAAAAAATATATATTTCGAATTGGAAATTTCATCAATAAACATTGATCTCTTAAAACATAAAAAGTCCCGTAAGCACTGGGTTTACGGGACTTTGAATTATCTTAGAGTATTCTTAGGTTTGTTATTAGCAAACGCCCTGAGCGATCATAGCTTCAACAACCTTCTTGAAGCCGGCAATGTTAGCACCTGCAACATAGTTGCCTTCCATGCCGTATTCCTTAGCAGCTTCATCGATGTTGTGGTAGATACCAACCATGATGTTCTTAAGCTTTGAATCAACCTCTTCAAAACTCCATGAAAGTCTCTCAGAGTTCTGGCTCATCTCGAGTGCTGATGTAGCAACACCGCCTGCGTTAGCAGCCTTGCCGCCTACGAAAGGAACGTTGTTTGCCTGGAAGTACTGAGTAGCCTCGATAGTTGTAGGCATGTTAGCACCTTCTGCAACATACTGTACACCGTTTGCTACGAGCATCTTAGCATCTTCGATGTCAAGCTCGTTCTGTGTAGCGCAGGGAAGAGCGATATCAACCTTGTACTGCCATACACCGTGCTCTCCGTTCTTCTTCTCAAAATACTTTGCAGAAGGACGAGCTGCAGCGTACTCTGTAAGACGTGCTCTCTTAACTTCCTTTACTTCCTTAAGAAGTGCTACATCGATACCATCCTCATCATAGATCCAGCCTGTAGAATCAGAAACTGTAACTACCTTTGCGCCGAGCTGTGTAGCCTTCTGGCATGCATATATAGCAACGTTACCTGAACCTGAAACAGCTACTACCTTGCCTTCCATCTTATCGCCGTGGCACTTAACCATCTCTTCTGTAAGATAAAGAAGACCATATCCTGTAGCTTCTGTACGAGCAAGAGAACCGCCGTATGTAAGACCCTTACCTGTAAGAACGCCTTCGTAAAGACCTTTGATCCTCTTGTACTGACCAAACATGAAACCGATCTCACGAGCGCCTGTACCGATATCGCCGGCAGGAACGTCCTCGTCAGCTCCGATATATTTTGAAAGCTCTGTCATAAAGCTCTGGCAGAACTTCATGATCTCGTTGTCTGACTTGCCCTTGGGGTCGAAGTCTGAACCACCCTTACCTCCGCCGATGGGAAGTGTTGTAAGGCTGTTCTTGAAGATCTGCTCAAAACCGAGGAACTTGATGATACCAAGGTTTACTGAAGGATGAAGTCTGAGTCCTCCCTTGTAAGGTCCTATAGCATTGTTAAACTGTACACGGAAACCTCTGTTTACCTGTACCTGGCCGTTGTCATCAACCCAGGGAACTCTGAACATGATCTGACGATCAGGCTCTGTGATCCTCTCAAGGATAGCTAACTTGCGATATTTCTCCTCGTCCTTTTCAATAACGGGCTTAAGTGTCTCCAGCACCTCTGTTACTGCCTGGATGAATTCAGGCTGATCAGCATCTCTTTTCTTTACTTTCTCAAGTACCTCGTCAACGTATGACATATTTTTTTCCTCCTATAAAAACTGCTTGCATATAAAAACAGCACCTTAAAGGGGATGAGTACTCATTCCCTTCAAGACGCCTTTGTCCAAACGGTATTATACATTAGGGTGATGTCAGATGCAAGTGTTTTTTACACTACTTTCTGACTTTTTTAGCGATCACGTTTCCGCTCTCCTGTATCACCATTACCATGATGACAAGTATGGTGACCGTAGTCCATAAAACTTCCTTCTGATATCTGTAATATCCGTACTGCAGCGCTATGGCTCCCAGTCCGCCTCCGCCTATGACTCCGGCCATTGCGGAATAGCCAAGGACTGTAGCTATGTTTATGGCAGCTCCCAAAAGAAGGGAAGGTGTAGCTTCAGGCAGGATAAAGTGCGTGATTATATAAAGCGGTGAAGCGCCCATTGATGTAGCTGCTTCTATTATGCCGGGTGATACCTCGCTCAGCGATGACTCAACCATCCTTGCAACGATGGGGATGGCACCCACTGTAAGCGGAACTATGCTTGCCTTTGTTCCTATCGATGAACCTGTGACAAGTCTCGTAAATGGTATGAGTAAAACAAGCAGGATCAGAAAGGGCAGCGATCTTGATATGTTGACGATAAGCCCTACTATAAAGTTGACTCCTCTGTTTGACAGTATCCGATCCTTTGCAGATGCATATAAGACTATGCCCAGCGGCAGTCCTATTAGATATGCAAGGATAGATGCAAAGAATGTCATTGTCAGAGTTTCAAATATTCCGTTTCTTATGGCTTCTATGATATATTCACTCATGCTCTGTTCACCTCCTGAACTGACAGTCCCGAATCCTTGAAGAAGTTTATGATGATCTCCTGATCATTTTTATCCGCAGGAAGCTCAAGTACCATCTGTCCGTATCCTATGCCCTTAACGGACTTTGTATTGGCACTTAGGATGTTTACCTTTTTCCCTGTCTTTTCAACAAGATCCGCAATGAACGGTCTGTTTGCATCAAGTCCGTCAAATACTATCCTTATAAGTTTGGAATCGTTTCCCGAGGGATCGAACGGATTGCTCGGAAATACGAGCTTCCTTGCAGGTTCTGACTTGGGATTTCTGAATATCTCCTTTACCTCTCCGAGTTCCGCAAGCTCACCCTTGTCTATGATGGCAACTCTATCGCATATCTTTTCAACAACGCTCATCTCGTGAGTGATGATAACGACAGTGAGCTTTCTGGTCTCGTTTATCGTCTTTAAAAGATCGAGTATCTCTCCGGTCATCTTGGGATCAAGAGCACTCGTTGCCTCATCGCATAAAAGCACCTTTGGATCTGCAGCAAGAGCTCTTGCTATCGCAACCCTCTGGCGCTGTCCGCCGGAAAGCCTTGCAGGATACTCATTCTTCTTGTCCTCAAGACCTACGACTCTTAGCATCTCAAGCGCTTTTTCTTTTCTCTTTGCTCTCGGGATGCCTGCGATCCTTAAAGGCTGCATCACGTTGCTTAGTACGCTTCTTTGATTAAGAAGATTAAAGCTTTGAAATATCATCGCGATCTGGCGTCTGATAAGCCTCAGATCCTTATCCTTAAGAACGGACAGATCCTGTCCGTA
>CADAPR010000176.1 GCA_902789785.1 uncultured Lachnospiraceae bacterium | reverse complement strand
GGCAAAGATGCTATGGAAACATGCTCGCCCTTGTATGTCAGTTCTGCATATATCTCATCTGAAAGAACATATATGTCATGCTTAAGAATGACTTCTCTTATCGCTTCAAGGTCTTCTCTTTCCATGATCGCACCGGTGGGATTGTTGGGGAAGGGAAGGATGAGAAGCTTTGTCTTTTCGGTTATGGCTTCTTCAAGTTCACTGGCCGTAAGTCTGAACTCGTTTTCATTCTTAAGATTTATGATAACAGGTTTTGCATCCGCAAGTATCGCACACGGCTCGTATGATACATAGCTTGGCTGGGGGATGATGACTTCATCTCCCGGATTTACCATGGCACGAAGCGCCATGTCTATGCCCTCGGAACCGCCGACAGTTATCAGCGTTTCTGTCTTGGGATCGTAACTTAGATCAAATCTTCTGTTTAAATAGCTGCATATCTCTTTTCTAAGTTCCATCAGACCTGCATTGGAAGTATAGAAGGTGCGTCCTTTTTCAAGAGAATAGATGCCCTCGTCTCTGATATGCCACGGCGTGTCAAAATCTGGTTCGCCCACACCGAGTGAAATGGCATCCTTCATCTCTGCAACTATATCAAAAAACTTTCTTATACCCGATGGCTTGAGTGCTACGCACTTCTCTGATAAAGGATCTCTCATGGCATGATCATCTCTCTTTCGTCTGTATGTCTAGCACCAAGGATTGTGCCGTGATCTTTGTATTTCTTAAGTATGAAATGTGTCGCAGTGCTTAAAACGTTATCAAGGGTTGAAAGCTTGTCAGAAACAAAGCTCGCAACTTCCTTTATCGATTTTCCTTCAAGGTTGACCAAAAGATCATATCCGCCCGATATCAGATATACGGCATTGACCTCAGGATACTGATATATCCTCTCAGCCATATGATCGAACCCCTGTCCTCTCTGAGGTGTGACCTTTACTTCTATAAGAGCTGAAACCTTTTCAAGGCTCGTCTTTTCCCAGTCGATCATCGTATGATATCCGCATATGATGCCTTCCTCTTCAAGGTTTTTGAGCTCATTGGCCACATCAATCTCTGATGCACCGAGTCTTACCGCCAGTTCATCTATCCCGATCTTGCTGTTTTTTTCGATAATACGAAGAATCTGTTCTCTCATGTCGAACCTCCCGTTCTTTTTATTTTCTAAATACAGTCTTTGTCAATTAACAGATAGTATACCATATATATACTGTATATGTCACAATACTTTTATGAGCTCGTCTGCGTTTGAGCTTTCCAAAAACCTGGTCTCATCGTCCCTCAGAATAACCCTGTCGATACACTGAGTAGTCCTTCCTATGACTGTCGCGAGTATCCCTTTCTCGATAAGAGCTTTTGTCAGCGCTTTTGAATCATCGGTTACTATTAAAAGAGCTCCGTCTCCTCTCAATGAGTAAGGATTGATATCAAAGAACTCGCTCACTTCGATAGTCTCCTGCCTTACAGGGATCTTGTTAAGTTCAACCCTGCATCCTGATCTAAGATCTTCACACAGCTCCCATAAAGCAGCAAATATCCCGCCTCCGGCCACATCATGCATGGCATATGTCTTTTCAGACTCTAAAGCGACCAAAGCTTCATCCGCCACACTTACAAACTGACCCAGTCCGTAAGCATCATCGACATAGTATGCGGGAAGCCTTGTTATAAGTTCATCTCTTTTTTTACCGGATATGACAGACGTTCCCATAAGTCCTATCCATTTGGTCATTACAATATCGGCTTCTTTCGCTTTTGGAGCCTCAGTCTGTGCTCTTAACGGTTTTCCGAATGCCGTAACGCTTATTATCGGCTCCATAAGTCCCTTAACATACTCGGTATGTCCGCCTAGGATCTTTACATCCTGTTCATGCGCCGTTTCGCATACCTGTTTCATGATCGCCTTTAGCTTTATCTCTCTGTAGGAATCAGGCAATGATACTGCTAGGCTGATATATTTTGGCTTTGCAGATCCTGCCCACAGATTATTGCATGCATTTATTACAGCATGTGCCCCTGCATCATCATCTGCAAAGGCAACATAGCCGGTCGAAACTGCCATATCAGAAAAAAAGGCGCAGTCTAACCCCTTAGCTGCACCTTTTATATCCACATGATTATTCTTTATTATCTTTGTAACCGAACGGTCAAGGACCGTTTCGCTTATCTTGCCGATATTTCTCACGTTAAGGATCTCCTGCAGGCTGTTCGCTCACCGGCTGGGCTGCAAGCTGAGCAGCCAGTGCCCCTGCCGTGGCTCTTGCCTGGTCTATGCTTCCGGAAGCAACAGCCTCCATCATCGCATTGTATGCATTCGGATCTGATGTGCCTACGCCTACCACCAGAGTCCTTGGAACCATCTTGTAAGAGCTGTTGTTTATGACTTCCCTGCTCTGTTCAACGCCGTCAACCGTAACAACCTTGATATATCTGGCCTTTATGCCTGCATGTGACGAAGTATATGATGTATATCCTATGGGCTTGCCGGCATCAGGAACTATGCTCTCGTAATCGGCAACCGTTCTCTCCAAGACCTCGCTCTCAAATGAAACCTTTCTGTTTGCCGGTCTTGTCTCTACACCGTATATGTTGAACGTGATCTCTTTGTCTTCTGTAACATATCCCTCGATGTAAATAGGGAAGTCCTTGTCGTTTGTGAACTTGAAATCCTTGCCGGATGACTCTGCTATTGCAGCATCTCCCGAAGGAGAGACATAATCAACTATCATCGAATGATTCTGTCTTACATCAACCTGAAGCTCAGCTCTTAATACCGCATTGTACAGTGTCGATGAAACCTGACATATGCCGCCTCCGAGTGTATCGACAACAAGTCCGTTCATATATGAACCCGCAAGCTGATAGCCGTTCTGCGTGGTAAACGGTGCGATATGCTCAAGTACGGAAAACTGTTCGCCCGGATAAACCGTTGATCCGTTTATCAGGCGGCAGCCGTTTGCAACGTTGCTGCTTCTTGCCGCTCCGCTTTTTTTAAACTCTGTCGTAAATGTGCCTATGATATCTGTTATCTGGGTAAGGCCTTCAACACTTCCTTTAGGCTCATCCACCTGGGAAGTGAGCTCTATGACCGCATCCTTGCCGTCCCATTCGGATGTAAGGAAGTCAATTGCATCATTAAGGGCTGCCTGTTCGTCTACTACGATACCGGGAGTCCCTTCCTTTATGATGATCCCCTGATCGGACTTGGTCATCTCGCAGTCAACGGCTTCCTGATTAAAGTTCTCTAAATTGTCCTGTATGATCGAATTGAGCTTATCTCTGTCAAAGTTAAGCTCTATATTGTATCTGACATTGTTTCTTTGCAGATCCTTTGC
>CADAPR010000175.1 GCA_902789785.1 uncultured Lachnospiraceae bacterium | reverse complement strand
CAAAGCCGATAATTCTCTTTCCACGATGAACATGCAGATGGAGGATTTCTATGCTTCGGCGTGCAATGCTGATATAATAATCTATAACAGCACCATAGCAGGAGAGATAGATTCCATAGATGAACTGATCTCAAAGAATGCTCTGTTTGCTGATTTTAAGGCAGTAAAGGATAAAAAGGTGTACTGCACCGATCATGACCTGTTCCAGCAGACCACGAAAGTTGCGGAGTTTTTAAATGACCTTAATTCTGTTATCAACAATGATGAGAGAGATCTTTACTATCTTAAGAAACTGGACTGACACTTTTTGAGGAAAAAGATGAGCAAAAAAAGATGCCTGACATCATTTATACTGATCCTGATACTGCTCTTTGCGTTATTTGCAGCAAATATCCTTATGGGAAGCGTTAAGGTCTCAGTGCATGAAGCGGTTGACATAATTCTTGGCCGTTCAAATGATGCTCTTAACATAAACATAATCAAAAACATACGTATGCCAAGAGCACTGTCTGCCATGATCCTCGGTGGAGGACTGGCGCTTTCGGGATATCTTTTGCAGACGTTTTTCTCAAACCCGATAGTGGGTCCTTTCGTACTGGGCATTTCAAGCGGAGCAAAGCTTACAGTTGCTCTTGCAATGATATTTCTTCTAAGCAGAGGGATAAACATATCCGGTGCGGGGATGGTTTTATCAGCCTTTCTTGGCGCAATGCTTGCCATGGGTTTTGTCCTTATCATATCGGTTCGTGTAAAAAACATGAGCATACTCGTGGTATGCGGCATAATGACAGGCTATATCTGTTCTGCGATAACCGATCTTGTCGTTACATTCGCTGATGATTCAAATATCGTAAATCTTCATAACTGGTCAATGGGCAGCCTATCCGGCATGAACTGGCAGGATGTAAGGATAATGACTGTTATGATCATGACCTGTCTTGTGATCGCATTCTTTATGTCCAAGCCTATCGGAGCCTACAGACTCGGAGAGGCATATGCGGTCAACATGGGAGTTAACATAACTTTGCTGCGTGTTCTGCTGATCATCGTATCAAGCCTGCTCGCGGCATGTGTCACCGCTTTTGCAGGACCGATATCCTTTGTCGGAATTGCGGTCCCTCATCTGATCGGCAGTATCACTAAGACTTCAAAGCCGATCATAATGATACCGGGAGTGTTTTTAGGGGGTGCTATAGTAACGCTGTTTTGCGATGCCATAGCAAGAACACTGTTTGCTCCCACGGAAGTGAGCATAAGTTCGGTAACAGCTGTCTTACTGGTACCGGTCGTTATAATGATCATGATAAAAAGAAAAGATGTCAGAAAATAAGAAATTGGAAAACAGATTATCAACTGATGATATTACAATTGGATATGACAGAGATCTCATAGACAGGATAAGCTTTGAGGTAAAGCCGGGAAACATCGTGACTCTTATCGGACCTAACGGATGCGGAAAGTCCACTCTCTTAAAAAGCGTGAGCGGACAGCTTAAGGTAAGAGACGGCGTGGTATATCTTTTCAAAGAGGATATGAGTGCCATGAAGGCACACGATATTGCAATGAAGATGTCCATGGTAATGACAGGTTCAGTCAGACCCGAAAGGATGACCTGCAGGGAAGTGATAGAGACCGGCAGATATCCTTATACGGGAATGCTGGGCATTCTGTCAGATCATGATAAGGATGTTGTAGAAACTGCTATAGAAATGACTGATACTAAAGATGTGGCAGACTGTCAGTTCTTAAACATAAGTGACGGACAGAAGCAGAGGGTTATGCTTGCGCGCGCCATATGTCAGGAACCGGAAGTACTCATACTTGATGAGCCGACATCCTATCTTGATATAAGATACAAGCTGGATATACTTCAAAAGATACATGCACTCGCAAAGGAAAAGGATATGGCTGTGCTCATGTCATTGCATGAGCTTGATATAGCAATGAAGATATCAGATACTGTCATAGCCATAGGTGACGGCAGGGTTCAAAGGATAGGCTCGCCCGATCAGATCTTTGAAGAGAGCTTTATAAGAAGTCTCTACGGGATAGAGAATGCAGATATATCCCTTATAGGGAGCAGGCCTTGGCTTGAAAATGATGATATTAAAAGAGATCCTGACGAGATCGGCTTCAGGCAAAAAGGCAGAGCAAAGGTACTGATGATACAGGGTACGATGTCAAATGCCGGAAAGAGCATCATCGCAGCGGGACTGTGCAGGATACTTGTGCAGGACGGCTACAGGGTAGCTCCTTTTAAGTCTCAGAACATGGCACTTAACTCATATGTGACAGAAGAAGGCTTAGAGATGGGCAGAGCACAGGTTGTTCAGGCTCAGTGCTGTAAGATAAAACCCAAGGCATGCATGAATCCGATACTTCTAAAGCCTACGGATGATGTAGGATCGCAGGTGATAGTAAACGGAAAAGCGATCGGAAACATGAGTGCCGCCGATTATTTCAGATATAAGAAAAATCTGATCCCCGAGATAAGAAAAGCTTATGAGAAGCTTTCAGAGATGGTTGACATAATTATAGTCGAGGGGGCAGGTTCTCCGGTTGAACTTAATCTTAAGAGCGATGATATCGTAAACATGGGACTGGCAAAGATGATAGACGCTCCCGTGATCCTTGTCGGAGATATAGACAGGGGAGGAGTGTTCGCACAGCTCATAGGTACGTTAAATCTTTTGGAAGAAGATGAACGAAAAAGAGTCAGGGGACTTATAGTCAATAAATTTCGCGGTGACAGAAAGCTGTTTGATGAAGGTGTTGAGATCCTTAGAAAAAAAGCTAATACCGATGTTTTAGGCGTCATCCCGTACATGGATGTAGTGATCGATGACGAGGATTCTCTATCCGAAAAGCTTTATGTAAACCAAAACGGGAAAATAGATATAGCAGTCATAAGACTTCCGCATATCTCAAACTTTACGGACTTTGATGTATTTGAACAGATCCCTGAGGCAAAAGTGAGATATGTGTCCAAAGCAGATGAATTATGTCAACCTGACATGCTCATCCTCCCCGGATCCAAGAACACGATAGGAGATTTAAGGTGGCTGAGGGAAGCCGGCTTTGAAGACAGGATAAGAGAACTTGCAAAGAAAGATACCGTCATTTTCGGCATATGCGGAGGCTATCAGATACTCGGAAGAAACATATCTGATCCGTTTGATACAGAAGGCGGAAAGAACGATTTAGGCTTAAACCTTCTTGCAGTTGATACCGTGATGGAAAAAGAAAAGGTAAGGACTGTATTTGAAGGAAGGATATCGGGAACAGGTGATGAGCTTAAAGTGCTTAAAGGCTGCCCTGTAAGCGGCTATGAGATACATACAGGAAAGACTGTTCCGTATGAGGATCTGAGCGAGTTTACTTCAGACTCTACAGGATACTGTCATGAGAATATATACGGAACCTATAT
>CADAPR010000174.1 GCA_902789785.1 uncultured Lachnospiraceae bacterium | reverse complement strand
AATCCTGAAGGATGTGTGGTCTTAAACGGACTTGATGACAAGCTTAATACCATTAAGGAAGTAAACGGCAAGGTGCCGATAAGGGTAGGACAGACAGATCAGGATGTATACGCATCAGAAGTCAGGATAAACGGCGTATACGGATCCGATTTTGTGCTCAATATAAAAATGGGTATAGATGTGTCAAAAAAGGTCCACATCTCAATGCCCGGAGCTCATATGGTAGGCAACGCACTCGAAGCGGCAGCGATTGGAACTATATACGGGCTTACGATCGATGAGATAGCGATGGGCATTAAAACGGCCGTTTCTCTTGCAGGAAGATCCAATATCATAGATACTGAGAGATTTCTTATAATAGATGACTGCTACAATGCAAACGGTGCATCGATGAGAGCTGCCATAGACCTGCTCTGTACGGCAAACGGCAGAAAAGTGGCGATCCTCGGAGACATGTATGAACTCGGGGAAAGATCTGATGAGATTCACAGAGAAATAGGCAGATATGCTGTATCAAAGGGTATAGAGGTAATCTGCTGTGTGGGAATAAACTCAAGAAGCATGTATGAGGCTGCGATGGATGGTCTTATGTGCGAGATGCAGAGCATTTCCTACTTTGAGACAGTGGAGAACCTCAAAAAAAGACTCCCTTCCATACTGGAAGAGAGTGACACGATTCTTGTAAAAGCTTCACACGGCATGAAATTTGCCGATGTCGTAGAGTTTATCAGACAATAGCCTTATTATTTGCATGCATTTCGATTATCTGTGAACGGACAAGCTCCGGAAGGGCTTTTAGCTGCTCCTTGTCCATATCCTTTGTAGGGATGGGCTTTCCGTATTCAAGTACTACGTGAGCCTTTTTTACCTTGGGGAACTGTTTTTCAAACACTGCAGCGGAGTTGTTGATAGAGACGGGAACGATCTCGCAGCCGCTCTTTGTGGCTATCTTGAAGCTTCCTGCCTTAAACGGCAGTATCTCGTCTTCATTCTTTGCTCTGGTCCCTTCTGGGAAAATGAAGATACTGATACCTTCTTTGATATAGTCTATTGCCTTAAGTATGATGCCTAAACTCTGCTTTATGTCTTTTCTGTCCATGAACAGGCATCTGAGATAACGCATCCATACTCTTAAAGATGGGACCTTCTCAACTTCGTTCTTTGATATGAAGCCTGTAGGTCTCGGTACATAAAGATAATTGATGATTATATCAAAATAGCTCTGATGATTTCCTATATAAAGAACACTTCTGTCAGTGGGGATATTTTCGATACCCTTTACGGTGATCTTGGTACCTGAGAGAAAGATGACTACGCCGAAAGCCCATTTGGCCCAGGCAAGAGCACTCTTATCTCTTTTGGCAGGATCGATCTTTCCAAGGATCGCTTCATATATAAGAATAGGAAACGAAAACGTAAGAAATAGAAAGACTACGATTAGCAATATAATTATTCGAAACATTTGTAACTCCATTATTTAGTCTGATTAACATAGACATTATATCGCAAGTGCTAGGGTGAGACAATATGATACTACTAAAAAACGGAAGGATAATAGATCCTGATACAAATCTTGATATGATCGGAGATGTGCTTATTGACAAGGACAGGATCATCGATATAGCAGATAATATCGACATAGGAGAAAATGAAGCCCAGGTCATAGACTGCAGCGGATGCGTCGTAGGACCGGGACTTGTCGATATACATGTTCATTTCAGAGATCCGGGATTTACATATAAGGAAGATATAGAATCGGGAGCTAAATGTGCGGCTGCGGGCGGAGTCACATCGGTAATACTCATGGCAAATACAAAGCCGTGTGTTGACAGCATCGAAACTCTAGAGTATGTAACTAAAAAGGCTAAACAACAGTCCGTTCATATCTACACATGTGCCAATATAACCAAAGGCATGCAGGGAAAGGAACTGCTTGATTTTAAAGAGTTTATAAAAAACGGTGCAGTGGGCTTTACGGATGACGGCATACCGCTTCTTGATGAAGAAGTCGTAAAAAAGGCTATGGTCGAGGCTGCAAGATATGATACAGTCCTTAGCTTCCATGAGGAGGATCCGAGGTTTATAAAAAACAATGGAGTTAATCACGGAAAGGCATCTGAGCATTTTAAGATCGGAGGAAGCGATAGAAAAGCAGAGATCTCAATGGTCGAGCGAGACTTAGAGCTTGCACTTAAAACCGGCGCAAAGATAAATATCCAGCATATTTCTGCAAAAGAAACCCTCGATCTTATAAGAGAAGCAAAAAAGAAGTGCATAAAACAGAATATATTTGCGGAAGCGACGCCTCATCATATCGCGCTTACGGAAGATGATACGATAAAGTACGGTACAGGCGCTAAAATGAATCCGCCTCTAAGGAGTGAGGCCGACAGACAGGCAATAATAGATGCGATAAAGGATGATACGATAGATTTTATAGCTACGGACCACGCTCCTCATTCGGTTGAGGAAAAAAACAGAGATATCACCCAGGCACCGAGCGGAATACTGGGTTTAGAGACTTCGCTTCCTGTGATATATGATGTTTTAGTCAGGGAAAACAATATTTCCTGGTTGAAAGTTTTTTGCAAGATGAGCACGAATCCTGCAAGATTGTATGGAATTAATGCAGGAAAACTTGCAAAAAATGCAATAGCAGATGTTGTTGTTTTTGACGAAAAAAATGCAAAAGTATATACAGAAACGATGTCAAAATCCCAAAACAGCCCGTTTTTAGGCAAAAAGTTCAATGGGAGAATTGCACTAACCATTTGTTCTGGAAAGATCGTTTACAGAGACTAAAGGATGCAATATCTTGCAATTATAGATATGTGACACACAATATATTGTGTCCTATTTCAATATATAGAATAACAGGAGATATTTAAATGAAGAAAAAAACAGTGGGTTTTGTCACACGCAGCGAGGAGATATCCATGGATATTTTCAGCCTCTGGATAGACACCGAACTTGCAAAAGATGCAAAGCCTGGACAGTTTGTGGGACTGTTTACCAATGACAGATCCGCACTCCTTCCCAGACCTATCAGCATCTGTGAAGTAAATAAGGATAAGAGTGCTCTCAGACTGGTCTACAGGATAGCAGGAAAAGGAACAAAAGAGTTTTCACACCTTACTGCGGGAAGAAGAGTCTCTCTTTTGGGAGTTTTAGGCAACGGATTTCCTTTAGATGAAGCTTCTGATAAAACGGCAGTACTTATGGGCGGCGGCATAGGAGTCCCTCCGATAGTCGAGCTTGCAAAGGTTCTAAGCGGTAACGGAGGCGGTCAAAAACCTATCGCGAATCAAGTCATATGCGTGATCGGATACAGAAATGCAAATACGTTTCTTCTTGAAGAACTGCAGCAGTATGCGAAAGTTTATGTTGCAACAGAAGACGGGAGCATAGGCACAAAAGGAAATGTCATAGATGCC
>CADAPR010000173.1 GCA_902789785.1 uncultured Lachnospiraceae bacterium | reverse complement strand
ATTTTTCTTTTTATCAACCACGGTAATGTTCTCTCCGCTGTAGCAACCGAGCGAGAAAAGAAAGCTTTCCATCTCTTCATCTCCGCCGGTATCAACATCCGTTATCTTGTATTCAGTTCCGATTTCTGCATCGTTTAAGTTCATACTCTTTCCTTTTCCTTATCAGATAAGTTATAACTATTTATGGTTATATATAACTAACTACGGCTGTTAGTTTAGACTAACAGTTGGCTTTTGTCAATACTTTTAACAAAAAAAGCTTCCCCTAACGGGAAAGCTCTCTCTTAATAGTCTATCTGTATTTTAATTCAGGATGCTTCTCATAATATTCTTTTTTATTTATATACATCCTTTCGTCCGCAATACGCATTGCCGATCTGATATCCTCACCGTCACTCACGCAATGATAACCGAAGGCAAAGTATACATCATTGTTTACGGCATTATTTACTCGCTGTAATCTTGCTTTTAAGTCTTCTTCATCAATCTGGGGTACTATGAGCATAAATTCATCTCCGCCAGCACGGTAAACATCACAGTCATCGAATACCTGGCTAAGAATAGCCGATGCTGTACGCAAGAGTTTGTCCCCTGCATTATGCCCTTTTTCATCATTTATTCGTTTTAATCCGTTCAGATCGGCAAATACTACTGCATATCTTTCCGGCATCTTTGTTTTTTGTGTAATTATATCATTTATTGCATTATTCATTGCATTTCGGTTTTTGCATCCCGTAAGTATATCAACGGTACTTAAAAACTCAAGCTGTTTCATCATCTGATGGTTTGCAATCTGCGACGCAATGAAAAATGTTGATAGCTCAAGGGTTTCTTTTATCTTAACAACCTCTTCGGTATTAAAATTCAGGACACACAGATAACCCAGGGTTCTATCATTATTTTTTAACGGGAAAAGAACAACGCTTTTCACTCCTGATTCTTTTAATAGCGAATGCCATTTAGGATTTTTCGATTCAAGCCATTTCATATCAGTTTCATCTTTTATTATGGCGCAGGAGCTTCCTCCTATCGTAGAATCAAATGTCTCGACAATGTCATTAAAATCGTGATGATCATAGATAAGTGCCGGATTGATAGAACTTTCCGGTTGTGTGGCTTCACAGAATCTATTATATTTGTGTCCTTCCGGATCGGATAAAATGATACAGCTGTGATCAGCCGAGCACATTTTTCGAATATCTTCGATGATCTCGCTAAAGACCTGTTCGAAATTGTCTTTATTTGCACCACCGAGTTTTATACTTATCTCCAGGGCATTGGTAGCCGTGTCCGCTGCCAGACTTGCCTGCTGTTCTGAATCGGCATACGGTGATATATCACATGCATAGAGACAATATCCGACATTTTCTTTGTCTGATTCAACCGGCAAAAGGAACATGTTTACCCATAAACCCATCTGTTCAACATGAACATAGGTGTGCAGAGGCTGTCCCAAACATGCACAGCGATACATGAAATCCTCAAAATTCTTGTCCTGGGGTAAATAATAATAATATGGAGAATCCGGAACATAAGGATGATGGAATATAGTTTCCGCATCATTGATAAGAGCTTTATTTGCTGCAACGATGTGTATATCTCCGTAGCTTTCATCCTTTTGTTCAACAGAAATAATACAGGTTCTGCTTTTATGACCTGAGACAAGCTTTTCGTAATCCATGATCCAAACCTTCTTTCTTCTCTGTCTTTGAAATAACTGAATTACTGTACTATATCAAGTGTATCAGATTTTTAGAAAAAAAAACAAGCCGAAGATATTCTCCGGCTTGAATTTAAATATTGTTCTTTATTCTCCAAGGTATTTATACAGTAATCTGTACAGCTGTTTTGCTTCCTCTTTATCAAGATCCGTGCTTTTCGAAGCGAGATTAAGGGGTATATCCTTGCACTTATCTTTTAATTCGTTGCCTTTATCTGTAATCCTTATCACTGTAATACGCTCGTCCTGTTTTGAACGCTCTCTTGTTATATATCCATCCTTTTCAAGATGTTTAAGAAGCGGGGTCAGCGTTCCGGCATCAAGATGAAGTATACTTCCCAGCTGTCCTACATTTACTTCTTCCTTTTCCCATAACACCATGAAGACTATATACTGAGTGTAAGTCAGCCCCAACGGTTTAAGATACGGTGTATATGCGTTCACAATCTTTCTTGAGCACGCATAAAGCGGAAAGCATAACTGATTTTTTAATAAGAGCTGTTCATATTCCTGTGCCATTTATATAAGTCCTTCTACGAATTTATCTACTTCTTCCATTTTTGCTGTCGGTTCAAATCTTGCCACTACATTACCGCTTCTGTCAACTACAAACTTCGTGAAATTCCATTTGATCTCGGAATTGTTCTTGTAATTCTTATCCATCTTTGAAAGAAGTGCGCTCATGGCTATGGCCTTGGGGCCTTTCCCGAATCCTTCAAAGCCTTTCTGTTCTTTTAAATACTTAAATAACGGTATTGCGGTTTCTCCGTTAACATCAGACTTCTTCATCTGAGGAAACTTTGTATTGTATTTAAGTGTGCAGAACTCATGGATTTCTTCATCCGTTCCTGGTGTCTGTCCGGCAAACTGGTTGCAGGGAACATCGATAACTTCAAATCCCTTTTCATGATATTTCTCATACATTTCTTCGATATCCTTATAATGAGGAGTGAATCCGCATCCGGTAGCGGTATTTACTACAAGAACAACCTTGCCTTCGTATTCCTTCATTGATATCTCTTCGCCTTTTGCATTTATAACACTCTGATCATAGAATCCCATTTTATTATCCTCGCTTTCCTACTTATACTGTTTTGCAAACTCTACTGCATCTTTCAGATCATTCTCATTGGGTCTTCCCTTGTGAATGCCTTTAAACTCTCCTTTGCAATGGAATTCCTTTTCATCCATTGCTATACCTGCCTTTTCGGCAACTGCCTTAACCTTCTTATATGTTGAGTTTAACAATGCTGCCGAACCGAAATTGACAATCTTTCCTACCATATTCTTATCAAGAGAAGTAACAAACTGCTTTACTTCGGCGTCTATATCAAATGCATAGTATGAATTTCCTAGAAAGAGAAAATCCACCTGCTCTTTAACAGGCTCGCTTATCGGTAATGCTTCTACTCCCAATTCATTTGCTATCGCCTCTGCAAGACGCTTTGTATTTCCTGTCTTAGTATAATATCTAACTGCAAATCTCATATATGAACCTCCTGAAAATCATTTGTTATGTTTGGTCATATTATATTGTATCAAACATAAAATGTCAACATATATTTATAAAAAAACCACCTGCCTACAAGACAGGTGGCCATTAAACCTCTATTTCTTTCTGGCGACGATGTAATATCTGTGCGTTGTGCCATTGATCACACCGTCTTTATCGATCACTTCCTGCAGTTTGAGCAGGCGATCAAAACATTTATCTACTGAAAAATCCAAAAACTCCCATTC
>CADAPR010000172.1 GCA_902789785.1 uncultured Lachnospiraceae bacterium | reverse complement strand
CTTTTTGCGGATCAAGTGTCAGCTGATCAAATACTTCACTGAGTCTTGAACGAGAAATATATTGAAAATTCCATGTAAACATAGATGCTATACCTTTCCTTGTATCCCCTATAAATATTCTAACATCTATCAGGGATTTTATAAAGTACGTGTATGACTACTCCAGATATTCACTCTTTACATAGCCGGTCTTGCCGTTGAACTTTACCTTTGTCCAGCCGTCAGCCTGTTTGTTGACAACTGTCATCTCTTCTCCCTTGTATGCGACAGCCACTCTGCCTGCATCTGTAGAAGCGCTCTCTCTTATATTGACTGTATCTTTTGCTTTAGCTTTTCCGCTTGAAGGAGAATTTGCAGCTGCTTAGTTTCCGTTTCCTCGCCCTCTATCTGAAGATACTCGCTCTTTATATAGCACTCTTTGTCGTTGTACTTGATCTTTGACCAGCCGTTTATCTTCTGCTCAATAACGACGAATTCATCGCCTTTTTGAGCTTTTCCGACTTTATCGGCAGTCTCTGAATCTGAACTTCTTATATTGACCACATCTGTAGTCTTAGCCTTTTTATTAACCTCAGTAACTACCTGTTCAGTAGTCTGATCAGCCTGGGAATCGTTTTCTTCTTCAACGGCATCCTCGCTGTTCTTTGCCAGCTCATCACCAACAGCTGAACTTAACAGACTAGGTAAAACATTTACGGTATTGTTAAGATCAACGACATCATCCTGTACAGATATGACCTTGCAGTAGTTTGCAAGCTTTTCATCCTGCTCATCGTCATTGATATAGAGCTCACCGTTATCCCTTTTGCAGACATACCAGGCATTCAAACCGGGCACGGTCTTTTCATAATCTGTAAGCTTTACTTCATAATATGCAAATACCATATAAGAATCAGCCACAGGTCCGCTCTTTGTATAGCATGTAACCGTGGGATATGCATCGATATACTCTGATTTCTTTTCGATTATTATCTTTTCCTTCTCGTCTACAGAAGACTTGATCGACTCGATAGTAGCAACATCGCCGGCTGCAGCAGCATCGTAATACTTTCTCATGAGAGCATTAACGTCGGGGAAAGCATCAACCTGCATTGCTTCATCAGTTATAACATACTCCTGTGCTCCGCTTGGAGTCTCAGTAACCTCAGGTGTCTGATTTTGCTGCTTGTTCTTTGTAGCGATCGAAACACAGACTCCGATGATAACCAGCAAAATAAATGCACCTGTTATAGCTGCTATCTTTTTATTCTGTTTGATAAGTTGTGCCACGTCTTTAAACCATTTGACGACGGCATTGTCTTTTTCTAGTTTCAAAACATAATCTCCTTAGTGCGCCCGACAGGAATCGAACCTGCATCAAAGGCGTCGGAGGCCTCCGTTCTATCCATTATACTACGGGCGCCAATACAACATACGAAAAACATAATACCATATTTTGTGGTGCCTGTCCAGTTTAGGCATATGAAGGCTATTTTCGCCTGTATAAAATGTATCTGTTTTCAGCGTTTTTTGAGCCTCCTGCAGTATCGGGAGTCAACTTTTCAAAGTTCTCATAAAGGTATTCAAAGTTGAAACTGTCCGAATAAACAAGCATCGGCCATTCTTTCGTTTCCGTTCCTTCTATGAGCGATCTGCTCACCATGATATAATCAGCCTCTTCCATATTTGTCTCCGCGGGTTCTATACCATAGTAGAACTTTAAGACAAATCTCTGGAAATCGTCTGTGTAATAGATGCTGTTTATGTTGCAAGCCTGGTCATTAGACTGCCTTAAAGCCTCATATATATCATTTTCTCTGTCAGCCAGCTGCGTGACTTTTCCAAAACAATCAAAGGTAAAACAAACCGTAGCGATCAATGCGATGACAAACATCACACCGTTGATACTATACTGGATAATGTCATACAACCTGTCTTTTCTTGGTCGAAATCTTCTGAAGCAACCGATAATACGCTCAATAAGATACGTGACCATAAAGCCAACAATAATAGGATAAAAACTGAATACCCTTAAATAAGGATTTACACTTTGAACTATGAGCATTACGGGCAGGCTGATACCGAATGAAAAAACAATGAACATGCTAAAGCGATATCCTTCTGATCTTTCATCGGAGTTCTTTAACAGAGCCATTCCTGCTATATCCGAAAATGAAGCTAAAACAGATATGATGCATATGATCAGGACAGTCTTTCCGAGAAAACCTGCGATATATGAGTAATACTGATCAAACAGACCTGTAAGATACCCCATAAGTCCGCTTATAACCTCGTGTCTGTCGATACTCTGAATGTAAGGCGTATCGAGCATGTATTTCATTCCCCTAAGCCATGACTTGATAGGAGCTGATCTTATGACATTGAGCTGATAAACTCCGAAAAATGCACTGTTTGCATCCTTGCTCAAAAGATTTGAACCGATCGCCAGCCAGACTATCGAATACATCGCAAATGTAACAATGGCTGCAATGATCGATGCTATTATCAGCCTTATCAGTTTCCTGTTCTGTTTCGTCACCAGTAGATACAGACCGCCGCTTATACAGACCGGGATTACCCAGTATGTTGAACTTGGTATCGAATACAATCCCCAGGACAGAGCGATTATCCATGCAATATAGTGCCTTTTTTTATCCTCTTTAAGAGATATGTCTGCGACTGCATTCAGTGCTATCAACAGACATGTTGTAGTCAGTGCATACCCTCTTCCCTGAAAAGAAAGTGAATATGTAAGATATGCTCCCATGAAGCAGCCCAGTACGCCTAAGATGTTTCTTTTACACAGTTTATCTGTCAGTCTGTATATTAGATAAAGACTTAATACAGAGCTTAAGACAGATACCCCTCTGAGTCCGAAGTAATTGTTTGCAAATTTATCAACTATCGCAGCAAGTACCGAATAGCCCATGTGATTATTCGGCACCGGCCAGTGTATTGCAGCATAGATTGGTCCCCTTGACACAAAATAGTAATATGTGTACAGCTCATCATACCAGGGTCTGTTTGTGAACATACTGTATATATATATACCAAGCATTGCAGCCGCCAATATATATATCCATTTTATTTTTGATATTAAAGTCTTTTTATTTTCCATCTCTATTTTGCACTCAATCTGTATATATTGAACCAGTATCTCTCAACAAGACATTCACCGGTATACTCGGCGCTTATCCCCTTTTTTTCCCATTCTTTTACTATCTCGTCTCTCACATTGAAGCTTCCGAAAAAATAAACATTATCTTTTTCTTTTAAAAGCCTTTTTATCCCGTCATCATCTATGCTGTCACAGCCGTCGAATAGATCTCTTATAACAGCTTCTGCTTCATCCTCATACAGATAGATGTCATCATCTTTAAGATAATAGGCACTGATCGTCATAACATGATCAAAATTCGTTATAACCACACTGTTTTGCTCAATCTCAGACAGTCTGATCTGTGCCTCCTTCCATGCATTTCCCTTCTTGATTTCCTCATTATAAAATCCATCAAATGAAACGTATCCCAGTATAACACAGAAAAAAATGATAAAGTACATTGCCGCATTGCTCTTTCTGTCAGCTATCACTCTGGATATATTCAGACAGATGATCCCCATAACAGGTACCAGATAACGGTATGTGAATATCGGACTTCCCATCAAAGAAAAAACATATCCGATAACAACTATCAAAAGAGCCGCAAACGGACCGCAGAGTACGAGAATGATATCTTTAATACCTGGTTTCTTAGCAAAGAACAGAATATAGGATATAAAACACAGCGCGATCATAAGGCCTGCAAATGCATACGCAGCTTTCGTGTTTAGTATCTGAGGCATAAACATAAATTTCAGACATCCACCCAGACTCCTTAATGTCATTGGCTGTATCCAATATGAGCCTGAAACGTCACGCAACTGTTTTAAAAACACAGGAAGCCACGGAAGATATAATAATACCGAAGAAACTATCATACCGATGACCGCATAAAGATAACTCCTATCCTTCTTCGGCAGCGATACCGGCAAAATACTGGGTATATGCGGCTGCAAGAGCCATGCAAAACATCACGATAAACTGAGATATCTTTTTTTCTTTACTTTCAAGGATATCTGTCATTGCTGCATATTCAAACGTAATGAACATGAGCGCAAGGCTGTACATGCGTATCTCAACATAGTATGCAGCTAGACAGGGCAGCGTGACTGTAAGAAATGCAAACAGAGTCGTCGCAGTCCCGTTAAGCCTCTTCTTTCCCCATATGATAGCAAATATTAGCAAAGCTAAGGCAGGAATGCACGATGCAAGCTTGGATGCCTGTATCACATCAAGTCCGAAAAAGCCAAAAAAACTCATGCATATCTTAAGATATATATAATAAAGAGGCGGATGTACATCTCTGGATGCCATTTCAATAAGTGAATCCATCCTAAGCTGTGCAAACCTGACCGAGAATACTTCGTCATACCATATGTCAGAGCTTTTTATCATCCCCAATATCATAAAGACTATGAGAATCGTATATATCTGTATGAGCCCCATAAGGTAGCTTAGGGGGTTTTTTGATCCGACCTTTTTTTCACTCATAACGATTATTTTATCATATATCAGGCTCTTATTCCAACTTAGGCAGCTTTTGTGATATTTATCGGCTTTTTCATGGTTTGATCGTTTTCACAAACAAAAAAGACAACAGACATGATTATCTGTTGTCTTTAAAGCATATTTATGTTGAATGATTATACACGGCTTAAGTATTCGCCTGTACGTGTATCGATCTTGATAACATCATCCTGATTAACAAAGAGCGGAACTGCTACTGTTGCGCCTGTTTCAACTACAGCGGGCTTTGTTGCACCTGTAGCTGTATCACCCTTGAAGCCGGGTTCTGTATCAGTTACAACAAGTTCAACAAACATCGGAGGTTCAACTGAGAATACGTTTCCGTTGTATGAGCATACTTTGCACATATCATTCTCTTTAACAAACTTGAGAGCATCCCCAACATTGTCCTTGTTGATAGCCAACTGTTCAAAATTCTCTGTATCCATGAAGTAGTAAAGATCGCCGTCACTGTAAAGGTACTGCATATCTTTTCTGTCTATACGTGCTGTAGGGCATTTCTCTGTAGGACGGAAAGTCTTTTCAACAACACCGCCTGAAATGATATTCTTAAGCTTTGTTCTAACAAATGCCGCACCCTTACCAGGCTTAACATGCTGGAATTCTATAATCTGGTATACATTGCCTTCATACTCAATAGTAACACCATTTCTGAAGTCACCTGCAGAAATCATAATTTATCCTCCTAAAATCACTTTTAACACTAAATCCTATAATATATTATACTATTGTCTTTTGTTGCGCAACAATTTTTTTACAAATTAGACGCCCTGACAGTCAAATGCCGGAATAAAGCTTTCAAGCGCTGCTTCGCCGTCCTGGATAAATCCGTTAGTGATCCCGATCATAAGAGCATGGTCTGTAACCTTTTGGTATTCTCTCTTTTTAAGCCTCCTGTTTAGCTCCGGATACTCTTTTATCTCCTTAACCGGAGTATACTGACTCATGATCGATATGTATATATCATCTTTAAAAGCATCATACAGCGAGTGCCTTTATCATCAAATGAACACTTTTTCGTCTGTCTGACCATCTCTGCTATAGCTTTCATAGCGATCTTATGATAGTTTGGTGAAGCCGAAAATCTGATCGCCAGTTCTTCATCATAATATTTACAGTCAGGCAGATATACATCAATTAGCCCTTCAAGCTTTTTTAGAGAGTCAACATTCTCATAGCCGGATGTATTATAAACTATCGGCAGATCAAGTCCTTCATCTTTTGCGATTATTATTGCTTTTTTGATCTGATCCAAAAAATGTGTCGGAGTCACAAGATTGATATTGCTTGCTCCCTTATCCTTTAGCTCAAAAAATATCCGTGAAAGCCTCTCAACACTGATATCTTTGCCGATCACTCCTCTTGATATCTGGTTGTTTTGGCAGAAGATGCATCTTAAGTTGCATCCTGAAAAAAAGACAGTCCCCGAGCCGCTATCTCCCGATATACATGGCTCTTCCCACATATGAAGCGCTGCTCTTGCTACCCGCAGAGTATCGTTTGAGACGCAGAACCCCTGTTTTATGCTGCGGTCAATATTGCATTGTCTT
>CADAPR010000171.1 GCA_902789785.1 uncultured Lachnospiraceae bacterium | reverse complement strand
CTTAAAGAGCACTGCCTTTCCTTCCATAACGGGCATCGCTGCTTCAGGTCCGATATTTCCGAGTCCCAAAACTGCGCTTCCGTCAGAAACGACAGCGATCGTGTTTGCCTTCCATGTATACTTGTAGGCAGCTTCCTTGTCTTTTGCTATAACCTTGCAGGGTTCTGCAACACCGGGTGTGTATGCGAGGGCAAGATCCTCTCTTGTCTTTACCTTGCTCTTTGCTACCGTATCAAGTTTTCCGTTCCACTGCTCATGCAGCATCAATGCTTTTTCTGCTGTTGTCATATATATACCTCTGTTTTCTAAATATGCTTAAAACCACCTTGACTATCATAAACTAATCGCTATGTGTAATCAAGACTTATTCTTAACATATTCCCTGATGATCTCTTCCTCGCAGAAATATGTCTTTACGCCTTTTACATCCTGATAGGTCTCATGTCCCTTTCCGATAAGAGCCACTATGTATCCGGGCTTTGCCGTATCGATAAGATGCTCTATGGCTTCCTTCCTGTCAAGGATGATCTCGTATTTTCCGTTGTATGCATCAAGTCCGACTATTATATCGTTATTGATGTTCTCTATCTCCTCATACCTTGGATTATCCTCTGTAAGGATCGTAAGATCGGCATATTTGCCTGCAGCCGCACCCATGTCGTATCTTCTCTGCTTGGGTTTGTTTCCACCGCCTCCGAATAGGCATATGAGCTTTTCGGGATTGTATCCCTTAAGCATGCTGAGTAAGCTCTCCATGCTCAGCGCATTGTGTGCATAGTCTATGATGAAGGTAGCTATATGAGACGCTTCTCTCACTACCTGAGTCCTTCCCTTTACGGTCGTTGCTCTCAGTCCTTTTTCTATATAGATATTTGATACATTGCATGATTTGCAGATGACTGCAGCGACAAGGGCATTCTCTGCATTGAATCTTCCGGGCATGGGGATTATGAATGCATCCTCCATCAGCCCCTTTACATGCATCCTTGAGCCTAAAAGATCGGGCTCCCATATATCTTCAAGCTTATCGCAGTAAAGAGAAGCCTCATGCCTTGTAGAGACCGTAAGCAGCTTTTCGGATGAGACACCGTTTTTGGCAAGTTCTGCTCCATGTTCATCATCGATGTTTATGACGGCAGTCCTGCTCTGATCAAAGATCATCTGCTTGTATTCAAAGTATTCCTCAAAGTCGGCATGCTCTCCGGGTCCTATATGATCGGGAGAGATATTCAAAAAGCCGCCGTAGTCAAATGTTATGCCGTATGTTCTGTTTAGTTTGAATGCCTGGCTTGATACCTCCATGACACAGTACCTGCAGCCCTGCTCCACCATCTTTGAAAACAGGCTGTGAAGCTCGTATGATTCGGGCGTCGTATTCTTTGTAGGTATCTTCATATCGCCTATCATGGAACCCATGGTGCCTATCATTCCGACCTTGTGTCCCGCAGCTTCCAAGATGCTCTTTATCATATGAGTCGTTGTGGTCTTTCCCTTTGTACCGGTAAGGCCGATCATGACAAGCTTTCTTGAAGGATAGCCAAACCATGCGGCGCTTATCTTGGCAAGAGCCTTTCTGCTGTCTGCTACCTTTATAACTGTCATTGTATAGGGGACATAGGTATCACCGAACCCGTCTTCCTGCGCCTTCTTTTCAAGAGCCTCGTGACAGCCGTTAAGATCCTTTTCAACTATCACGGCAACGGCTCCAAGATCATGCGCCCTTGTTATATATCCGTGTCCGTCGCTGGCAAATCCGCTCATGCATACAAAAAGGGAGTTTTCCTTTACTTTTCTCGAATCATATTCGATAGCGCTTATATCTGTATCGATATCTCCCTGCAAAAGCTCGTATTCAACATTGTTTAAAAGCTCACTAAGCTTCATAGTAATATTCTCCTTCATATACGACAGTTGACGGTCCGACCATGTGGACGTGATCATCTTCATCCCAGTCAACATGCAAAATGCCGCCGATCTGGTGGACATCGACGCTTCTGTTGCCAAGTCCCAGTCTGTTTGCAAATACCACTGCAGTACAGCACCCTGTACCGCATCCTATCGTCTCTCCCGTGCCTCTTTCCCATTCTCTTATCTTTAGAGTGTTATCATCTATCTTCTGGGCAAAAGTCACATTGGTCCTGACAGGAAACATGGGATGGTTTTCTATCGCCGGTCCGTATTTTTTTATATCCAGTGTATCGACATCATCGATGAACATGACTGTATGCGGATTTCCCCATGAGAGCGATGACATGTAAAAGGTCCTGTCAATTATCTTTACAGGTACGTTAAACAGCTCGTGCGCATCAGTCTTTACAGGCACCCTGTCTGCATCAAAGACAGGCTTTCCTATATCAGCATGGATGTTTATAACCTCGCCGTCCTTTACATCTAAATGCACATGCTGATGTCCGCCGATAGTCTCTATCGTAAGATCAATCTTGTCTGTCATCTTATAGTAGTAGACAAACTTTGAAACACTCCTTAAGGCATTGCCGCACATCTCGCACTCGGTCCCGTCAGGATCGAATACCCTCATCCTAAAATCACATACATCCGAGTCACAGATGAGTATCATGCCGTCGCTTCCGACACCGAAATTTCTGTTTGATACTTTTATGGCAAGATCGGCCCAGTCGTCAACATGCACCTTGGTTGCATCTATGTAGACGTAGTCGTTGCCGTATGCCTGCATCTTTGTAAAAGGTATGATCATTTTTTAACCTCTAATTTATTCCATACACACGAAATGCAATGCCTCAGAAACTGAAGCATTGCATGCATTTATCATTTATGAATTCTCTTATCCGAGAGCCTGTTCAAGATCGGCTATGATGTCTCTTGGATCTTCTATCCCTATCGAGATACGTATGAATCTCTCGTTGATACCAAGCTTTTCTCTTATATCGGCAGGGATGGATTCATGAGTCTGTGTAAGAGGATAGGTAACAAGTGTCTCCGTTCCTCCCAGCGACTCGGCAAACAGTATCATCTTTACATCGCTTAAGAGCTTCTTTGCCGTATCCAGGCTGTCCAGTTCAAACGAGATCATTCCGCCAAAGCCGGTTGTCTGCGACAGGCTTATCTGATATCCCTTGTGATCTTCAAATCCCGCATAGTAGACCTTCTTTACCTTCGGATGGTTTCTCAGCCATTTAGCTACGATCTTTGCATTCTCGTTATGCTTTTCCATACGAAGAGACAGTGTCTTTAAGCCTCTTATCAATAGCCATGAATCCATGGGTCCGAGGCCGTTTCCTCTGCTCTTTAGCTGCATATGGAAATGATCCGAATATGTATCGTCCTTTATTACAACGATACCTGCTATCACATCATTGTGTCCGCAGATATACTTTGTTCCCGAATGGGTAACGATATCTGCTCCCAGAGTAAGGGGCTTTTGGAAATAAGGAGTAAGGAAGGTATTGTCTACGACAAATACAGCGTTGTATCTGTGTGCGACCTCTGA
>CADAPR010000170.1 GCA_902789785.1 uncultured Lachnospiraceae bacterium | reverse complement strand
ATCTCAAGTTCGGAAGCAAAATCGGCTCAGTCCCAGTAGTGGCAAGGGATTGAGCCGCTTCGTCTGTATGGCGTATTTGTCTCGTTTGGAGTCTGTATGAAATTTTTTGTCTGGCGGCATCCTTCCGACTCGGAAGCTTCGCCTTACGGCGAACCTTTGAATTGAAATGGCTGTCAACTACACGTGTTCAATAACGAAGAAGTCTTTGTACTTCCTGCTGTGTTCGGTACTTCTTTTTAAGATTCATGTCAAGGGCTTTTCCGCAGGCATCAATAACTTCGTCGTAGTAGGTAAACTGCCAGTTGTTTGTGTCAAGATGCGTACAGTTGTATTTTCTGACTGAGTCTATGATCTGCCCTGTCGGGTATTTATGATTGAGCTTGTGTTCAAGAAGTCTTTCCAATACAAGAGCCAAAAAACATGATGCAAAGTGAGCATCGATGTGATCATTAGTTCTGACGTAAACAGGTCTTGATTCGAAGAATGTTTTTGTTATCTTAAATGAGTCTTCGATCTTAGCAAGCCCACGATAAACCCTTCTCATTTCCACGTCTTTCATTTGAAGTTCACTTGTTACGATAGAATAGTAGCCATCGTATTTTTCTTCCTCTTTGATTTTTTCAAGATCAAGTTCAAGGCTGCGACCATCTATGATTTCTCCGGTAGTTTTATCAAAAGCGATGTTCTTAACATATGCTGCGCTTCCTTTCGCAGTAACACGATCATATTTCTTCGGGTACTTTATAAGGTCGTTGGCACGAGCGATCATCGCTTCACGATCTGCGCGCTGTTTTTTGGCATATTTCTCTGAGTAGTAGACCATCTGCTTTTGATCTACTATAACAGACTTTTTTGCCGGCTTCTTGCTTCCAGGCTTTGTGACATTAACATGAAGTTCTTTTGGATAAATGCGGGATTTGTGCTTAAAGGTTATACTTTCCCCGTCATCATCTATTACATCAGTTTTGTAGCCATCACTTAATACCCATGTTTTAAACTCCGCATCTGCTCCACGAATAGTTTGTCCATACAAATAACCATCGCGCTCGTTTGCATCTGCCTTATTGTCACCATTAAGCCAGTAGATGTTGTCGGATGTGTTAAGCCCTCTGTCTGCAACAAAGATGATACGACAATCATCGTATTCTCTTTTGATTCGCTCTATGATAGGGCGCATATGTACTTTTTCCGATTCGTTACCGGGAAACAGATCATATGCAACAGGGATTCCGTTTGCATCCATCATCAGTCCCATCTCAACGATAGGGTCAGGTCGATGATTTTTCTCGGGCCCGCGCTTACGATACTTGGTAGGAACAGGATCTCCATTGGCATCCACAGGGATACCATTTTCATTAAGTGTATCTACATCCGGATGTCCGATATCGAAATAGTAGTTGGTACAGTCAAAGTACGATGTTGAGATATCCCTTTCGCATATCTTCTTAGAGTGTTCAAAAATCCATTTCTGTAATTCGTCTTGATTCTCAGCTATGATATCAAGGGCATGATAGATATCATCGAGAGAGAAACCATTGAACGGTTCAAAAAAGAAGTCTTTGTTTTCAAGGGTATATTTTTTTGATCCGGGATTTAGTGCCCGGGAGAAAGTCAGCAGACGGAAAATCTGATCAGTGCTGAACTTTGTACGTTTCCCTCTGGTTTTCCAATTCCAAAACTTATCCAGATCAAGCATCTTATATAAAGCCTTGAAAACACCATATCCAACGTTACGGGTATCATTGGTGCCAATTGACAGTTCTTCAGTCTTATCTATTTCTACTGTCTGATGTCTTTGGGTATTCCTTTCTTCAGTGAGTTGTTTTGCATACTGGGTAAAGTGAGCAATAGGATCATCGTATTGTCTGCGTAGTTCACTCACGTGCCCAATACCCTCAACTGTCCGTTCGCGAGTAGCCTTCTTTTTCCTGTCATAATACTTTTCCATAATGGAAAGATAAATATCTCCATCCGGCTCGGTCTTTTTCTTTAAATACATTTCTCTACCTCTGATAATTCGTAAGTTACTACATCCACGGGATAATTCGCGTTATCCCAGAGCTCAACTTCGCAGGCAGGTCCGGAGGTATACAGACTTACCACGATACCATTTGTTCCGGCAGGATATCCGTTCTTTTCTACAAGTGTTTTAACTTTATCGTATTCTTTGATCATTTCTTTTTCTCCACAAAGTTTGTTATCATCCGGGGAATCTGAGTTTCTTTATCTATCTGGTAGACGGCCATTACGTTCTTTATCTGACCGTTGGCACCTTTTACCGGGATTCTGTATTTATATTTTGTGCCGAACTCGGTTTCTGCTATCGCTATAGGGCTGACACTTCCGCTTCTGACGGCGCTGTCGATTTGTTCGATAAGTACATCAGCGTTTGACTTATTAAATCCAAGTGCTTTTTCATAAGCTTCAGCTTTTCCTCGGGAATTCGGATTATCATAGTCGAGTGAATAGTCTATAAACTTTTCCTGAGGAGTTACAGCCTGCTGATAGTTAGGCATAGATACACCTGAAATCTTACTTGGAATGTTTCCGATATTATCTCCGTATGTGTTTTTATATAGATCACTCTGCCCGGTTCCCATCGTTATCATCATCCTTTCGCATGGTACTTGTCCAATCCGGGTATTCTACAAATTTTGTCTTAGGATATTTTTCTTCTATCTGATCCGGCATTTTTGAGTACACCAGTACGATCTCTGGCTCAAGAGTTTCCATCATCGAATCCATTCCGGCCTCAAAGTAGTATCTGTTAACCCGGTCTTTCAATTGCCCATATGACCCAACAGAGACGATGCTGTGTTTTTCAACACCTGCAAAGGCAATCTTCTCCGAAAGAAACTTGGTTGTATAGGTTCTTTCATCACCCCATCTTACACAGGGAATCACGTAAACACCATGTTTCTGGAAACAGTAACCAATTGCCCGGTTTCGGTAAACATTTGTTATCTGAATTGCCAGTGGCATATCTCTGTATAAAGAACAGTCGGGAGAGATAAATCCCTGATACTGTTTCAAGATGCTTATATACTGATCAGGATTTACTAAGACATCTTTAAACTCTCTGTCATTCTCATACTCGCATACAGCAAAGGATTTGGGATCTGCTTTGCTCATCTTGCTGAAAGGAACAAGATTATCAGGAATGATATACTTTTTCGGTTTTCTTATTATAGGTATTTCAAAGATACCGTCAAAGTCTGCACCTTTAACAAGCTCAGGATTGCAACCGTCTGACAAAGTTGCAGCATTTCTTGCGGCTGAGTCGGTGACAGTTCGTATCTTTGTCTTTTTCCGTTTTCTTTGTGCCATAACTATCCCCCTTTCACTGGCTTTGAACCAAAAACAATACACAACTATACTTAGTATAACACACTTCGCCAAAATGCGCCATACCTAAAATACAAAATGTTGACAAAAAATTTCCGCACACCACAAAGGGTTGCGGATGATTTATAATCTACTTAACTTCGGAACTCAGG
>CADAPR010000169.1 GCA_902789785.1 uncultured Lachnospiraceae bacterium | reverse complement strand
ACGGGATAAACCGTGTACTGTTTGACTATACACCAAAGCCGCCGGCTACGGTCGAATACGAATAAAATGTTAAATCCCTACAATCCTAGGAAATATGCGGGTTGTAGGGATTTTAACTGTAACATATACATTATACTATTGACAAAAACTTTTGCAGCGTGTATTGTACTTGTCAGATACAAGAATTGAATATTGTTGTTTCTCTTATTCAGAGTGGTGGAGATACATAGGATCTGTGAAGCCACGGCAACCCCTTGACAGGAAGGTGCCAACCTGAGCGAGTAATCGAGCAATAAGAGGATTTGAGTATCACGCAGCTTGATCCGCTTATTGAAAGATAAGCGGATTTTTTAATTCATATTTTCGGTAGGAGGAAAAAACCAAATGGAGAAGAAGCTTTTTACTTCAGAATCAGTAACAGAAGGACATCCCGACAAAGTCTGTGACATGGTATCGGATGCCATTCTTGATGCCTGCTTTGAACAGGATCCGATGAGCAGAGTTGCATGCGAGACAGTAAGCTGCACAGGATTTGTTCTTGTAACAGGTGAAATAACAACAAAGGCACAGCTTGATATTCCTGCGATCGTTAGAAAGACGGTTACAGAGATCGGATACGATGACGGCAAGAAGGGTCTTGACGGAAATTCATGTGCTGTATTTGTAGCACTCGATCAGCAGTCAGCTGATATCGCTATGGGTGTTGACAAAGCTCTCGAGGCTAAGGAAGGAAGTCTTGGCGACGACCTTGATACAGGTGCCGGCGATCAGGGTATGATGTTCGGCTACGCAACAAACGAGACAGATTCATACATGCCTTATTCTATCGACCTTGCTCACAAGCTCGCACTCAAGCTTACAGAGGTAAGAAAGAACGGAACACTCAAATACTTAAGACCCGACGGAAAGACTCAGGTATCTGTAGAGTATGATGAGAATGACAAGCCTGTAAGACTTGAGGCTGTTGTACTTTCAACACAGCATGATGAGGATGTTACTCAGGAGCAGATCCATGAGGATATCAAGAAGTATGTATTTGATCCTGTACTTCCCAAGGAGCTTGTTGATGACAATACCAAGTTCTTCATCAATCCCACAGGAAGATTTGTTATCGGCGGACCTCACGGTGATGCAGGTCTTACTGGACGTAAGATAATCGTTGACACATACGGCGGATATGCACGTCACGGCGGCGGCGCTTTCTCAGGAAAGGACTGCACAAAGGTTGACCGTTCTGCTGCATATGCTGCAAGATACGTTGCAAAGAACATCGTTGCAGCAGGTCTTGCCGACAAGTGCGAGATCCAGCTTTCATACGCTATCGGTGTTGCTGTTCCCACTTCAGTGCGTGTTGATACATTCGGCACAGGCAAGTTAAGCGACGAGAAGCTTGTTCAGATAGTAAGAGAGAACTTTGATCTTCGTCCGGCCGGCATAATCAAAATGCTTGACTTAAGACGTCCTATCTACAAGCAGACAGCTGCTTACGGACATTTTGGAAGAAACGATCTTAAGCTTCCATGGGAGGCATTAAACAAGGTCGATGATCTTAAGAAGTATCTTGCGTAATAATTTATTTATATTGCTTATCAGAAGAGGCACATCTTTACGATGTGTCTCTTTTTGTGTATAATTATTATGTTTGTAAAAGAGGAATGAATATGGGTAGGATACCAGTTTCGAAAGTCACACCGGGGATGGTACTTGAATCGGATGTTTTCAATGAGGCCAATCAGCTGATACTCCCGGAAGGACTTAAGATAAATGAAAAAGCGATTGAGAAGATGACTCAGCAGGGGATCACCTCGGTCAGGATCGAAGGCATGGATGATGATCCGGAGTTTCTGCCTAAAGAGGAAGATGACGAGACTCTGACATATTCGGACAGGCTTAAAAAGACAGAGGAGTACAAGGTCTTCAAGGAGCAGTTCGAAAATGCCGTAACCGAAGTACAGAGCTTTTTGTCTGATGTCGTTGAAAGAAACATGCCGCCCGATACCACGGGAATCATGAACAGCATCCAGCAGATGCTGCATCCGCCGAGCGGTGACATTGTCAATGTCTTTGATATGATACACAACATGAAGTCATTTGATGACATGACATATGTGCACTGTCTGAACGTAGGATTGATATGCAACGTATTCGGCAAGTGGCTGGGACTGTCAAAAGCAGATATCGACCTTGTAACGGAGTGCGGCGTTCTTCATGATATAGGCAAGCTAAAGATCCCGGAATCGATAATAAAGAAGCCGGCAAAGCTCACCGATGAGGAATACAAGACAATAAAGACACATCCCATGGAGGGATATAAGATACTGATCAACTGTGATGTCAATGATCACATCAGAAAGGCATGTCTGCAGCATCATGAGAAGGCGGACGGAAGCGGATATCCGTTTGGTATAAAGAACGAGCAGATGGATTTCTATGCAAAGATCGTTGCCATAGCCGATGTATACGAAGCAATGACAGCCGTACGTGTCTACAGAGGAAGCCTCTCTCCTTTCCAGGTAATAGATGCATTTGAAAGAGAAGGCCTTCAGAAGTATGATACGCATATGATCATGACATTTCTGCAGAATATTGCCGATACATATATGCTCAACCGCGTAAAACTCAGCGACGGACGTGAGGGAGACATAGTATTTATCAACAAGCAGCGTCTCTCAAAGCCCATGGTCAAATGCGGAGATGAGTTCGTGGATCTTACAAAAGTGCCCGATGTTTATATCTCGGCGATCCTGTAAATGAGATTTAAGACACAAGGCGAACGCCTTGTGTTTTTTTAAGAGGAGTTTAGGATGGGATTTACTCACCTGCACAGCCATACGGAGTTCAGTCTGCTTGACAGCTCCAACAAAGTAAAAGAATATGTGAAGCGTGTCAAGGAGCTCGGGATGGACGCAGCTGCCATAACCGATCACGGTGTCATGTACGGAGCCATAGATTTCTATAAGGCGGCAAAAGCCGAAGGGATCAAGCCCATCATAGGCTGTGAGGTATATGTTGCTCCCGGGTCCAGGTTTGAACGTGAAAAATCAGTCAGTGATGACAGGTATTTCCATCTTGTTCTGCTTGCTGAAAACAACACGGGATACTCAAACCTGTGCAAGCTTGTGAGCAGGGGATTTACGGAAGGATATTATTACAAGCCCAGAGTGGATGAAGAGCTCTTAAGAGAGTATCACGAGGGCATCATCGCGCTTTCGGCATGTCTTGCGGGAGAACTGCCAAGGGCGATACTTCGCGGCATGAACGATCAGGCAAAGGATGTAATTCGAAAGTATAAGGATATCTTTGGTGAAAACAATTATTTCCTTGAGCTGCAGGATCACGGCATCGCACAGCAGTCTACCGTAAATGCTGCCCTGATCGGGCTTAGCAAGGAGATGGGAGTAGGACTTGTTGCAACAAACGATGTCCATTACACGTATAAGGAAGATTATGAGGCGCATGATCTTTTGCTCTGCATACAGACGCAGCGTTCTGTAAAGGATGAGGACCGTATGCGCTATGAGGGACAGGAGTATTA
>CADAPR010000168.1:5538-7663 GCA_902789785.1 uncultured Lachnospiraceae bacterium | reverse complement strand
CAGGACTTTTGCAAAGTCTTCGGGTTCCATGATCCTTACTACCTGATCACCCAGGATATCCTGTGAAGAGCGCAGGTTAAGTATCCTGCGTGCCGCCGGATTTATCTGCTGAACCTCAAGCTTTTCATTTAATACGATAAGACCGTTTGGCGAGTTTCTCGAAATGGTATCGGAAATATTCTCAGCCTTGTCTTTTAAGAAAGGCAGACACATAGAGATCTCGGCTTTTCCCTGAAGGATGGCGATGGCTTTTTCTCTGCATGTGTTATATCCGCATGATCCGCAGTTTAATTCATCCTCTTTCTTTATCTTGCCCATCTGGCGAAGAGTATCCAAGATCTCATCCTCTCTTGGCATCATGCACTTCTGATCTATGGCTTCAAATTCCTTTGAGAGTTCACTCTTTGGCGGCTGAGGTACTTCAAAGTCGTTTTTACCGGCATAACCTGCTACCGAAACATATCCCTTTATCGGCAGGCGATGCTGTTTTTCCATGACGGGACCGCCTATACAGCTTCCCGCACAGGCTGACATCTCGATAAAGCATTTATGAACATTTCCGGCTTCGATATCTTTTAAAGCCGCGATGCAGTTTTGGATCCCGTCTATCACCATATAGTTATAGTTTGGATTATCAAGCGACATCGTCTTTAATATGCCACCCGAAGTAGGAAAGAATCTCGCTCTGCTGTTTTCATCCCTGTCAAGCTTTTGCTCGGGTGTGATCCCTTCTGCTTTAAACCATGCATTCAATTCATCAAAGGTAAGTGTTGCATCCACTATCCCTTCATAGTGCTGTGCCTCGTCTTTTTTAGCGATACACGGTCCTATGAATACTGTTTTGGCATCGGGCATGCGTCTCTTTATATCCTTGCAGTGAGCCTGCATAGGTGAAACAACATCGGCAAGATACGGGATAAGTCCTTTAAAATGCTTCTGTATCAAAAGATTAACGGAATGACAGCATGAAGTGATGATAACATCCCTGTCCTCTTCGTTTATCATCCTCTCATATTCTCTCTTGACCATGGTCGCGCCTTGTGCAGTTTCCTCGACGTCATAGAAACCGAGCTTTTTTAGCGCTTCCCTCATGGCTTCTATTCCCACTCCGTCGTAATTGGCAATAAACGAGGGTGCCAAACTTGCCACAACGGGAGCCTGTGTCTGCATCAGAACCTTTACCTTTTCGGTCTCGTCTACTATCTGTTTTGCATCCTGCGGGCACACCACAAAACAGTGTCCGCATAAAATACACTCATTACCGATGATGTATGCCTGATTGCCGGAAAAACGTATAGATTTCACCGGACAGTTGCGGATGCATTTATAGCAGTTTTTGCAATTTGATTTTTTTAGCGTCAGACACTCCATAATCCGTTTCCCTATATCATGCTTAATACATTTGTTTCAAAGAAATCTTTAACACTGTCAGGCGATACCGAAAAGAAACTGTCATCTACACTGACACATACGCCCTGCTGGCATTTGCCCATGCAGAAAGTTCCTGCAAGTTCGACCTTATCGCCTATGTCGGCTTCCTTGATCAGATCCTGCAGTTTTTCAACCACCTGTCTGGAACCTTTTATATGACACGAAGAGCCAATACATACTGTAACTTTCATAGTTTTTCTCCTGTTTAAACCCCAAACACTGCTTATTCAAAATCGGCAAAATCCATCCATGAATTCAGCAGTTTACGTTCCTGTTCATTTCCCTTTACCGTGTGTGATGCTGTAATGATCGGCATCCATTTCTTTATATACTGCTTATCAGTTGCGCTCTGTTCACAAAACAGATCAAGATACTTCTTCGCACTTTCTGCGTCATTGTCCAGATAAAACAGAAGGAATGTCCTTGCCGCATCTGCGGATGCATTACCCTGTGTGGCATGAGACCAGTCTAGGATATACGGAGTACCGTCATCTGTGATGATTATATTGGACGGGTTATAATCTCCATGACATACCTTGTTATGATTCGGCATCGACTCGATCCTTATGTGAAGGTCATATCGGACAGTTGCCTTAAGATCGGTCTGATCTATCTTAATGTTTAGCTTGTCCTTTAACTTGTTTAATCCGGGACATGTCTTGGAATGCATTATAAGCTGAAGTGAAACAAACTG
>CADAPR010000168.1:0-5507 GCA_902789785.1 uncultured Lachnospiraceae bacterium | reverse complement strand
GTCCACTTTCCCTCGGTCATGGTAACTCCGAGGATTTTGGGAATGTTAAGTCCGGTCTCCTCGATCCTTGCCTGGTTCAAAGCTTCATTGAGAACATCCGCTTTGGAATAGGATCTGTCAAAAACCTTATACACCTTGTCGCCGTCCCTATATACCGTCTTGCTGTTTCTTACCGCAATAATCCTGTCCAGGTTCATATATCGTCCTCCCGGTTTTTAAAAAAAGTATAAAACCAAAATAGCCTATATTTATACATTTTAATCATACCATAAATTGTCTTATATGTACCCAACACTTTTGTATTGTTTAGCATTAAAAAAGATGACAGTACCTGCCATCTTTTTTCGCAATCTTTATCATTTGCTCTACATAGAACATGTTCCAAAGACACGTATCTTTTCCTCTACCGTCTTTTTCATCTCATCTATCTCGTAAGGTATCATTCCCGTTACCGTATCTATACCTTTAGATGCTGCGATCTGTATTCCGCGCATACCCGCTCTGTCAAGATCCGTAAAGATGTTTACCTTGCACACTCCCTTGCTTATCGCGATCTTAAAATCATCGTCGGACAGTCCGCTGCCGCCGTGAAGAACAAGAGGCAGTCCGGTCTTTTTTGCTATGGTATCTATTCTGTCAAAATCAAGTTTGGGAGGAAACTTATATGCTCCGTGTGCATTTCCCACCGCAACTGCGAGTGCATCCACTTTCGTTCTCTCAACATAGTCATAAGCCATATCGGGATCCGTATAAAAATCCTGCGGTCTGCTGAGCTTTCCTTTTCCGGCATTATCACCCACATGTCCCAGTTCTCCCTCGACAGTAGCGTTCCTCTCATGACAGATATTGACCATCTCTGATACCCGTTTGACATTCTCCTCATAAGGAAGTGTCGAACAGTCATACATGATAGAAGTAAATCCAAGGTCAAGAGCTTCTATACAGCGATCATATGTAAGTCCGTGATCATAGTGGACACATACATCGACTTTGGCATTTTCTGCCATAGGTATCAGATAGTCTGCAACATATTTGAGCTCTGTGACGGGAAGGAGTATCTGAGCCGTTCCTATGATCACAGGACAGTTTAACTTTTCAGCCGTCTCGATGACAGCACGTGCCATCTCAATATTTACAGCATTAAAAAACGCTACGGCATATTTCTCTTTTGCTGCCTTAGCTAGCATCTGTTTCATATTTACTAACATATCATTTCTCCCATGTTTCCCAGCCGTCATTTATGGCTTGTTCCAATTCATCTAATGTTTTAAGTCCGCTTAATGCATCGTATCCGGTCACACAGCATGCACCCTCGGCAGCTGCAAGTCTCACGCACTCACTGATGCTTCTTCCATTTATCAAGGCTGCCAGAAACGCTGCTATCGAAGTATCTCCGGCACCGGTTGCGGATCTTACGCTCTTAGCCTTAAAGCATGGCTGTATGCCTGATCTGTCTGCCCAGTCATCACAGTTAATCTTAAGCCTTTGTCCTATATCCTTAATAGCCTTGCTATCACCTGTCATATAAAACAGGCCGCGCATCCCGCATTTGATGACTACAGTCTTACATCCCATATCTATGCACTTCTTTGCAAGGGGTGAGACATCCTTATTCATATCGATGATATCTGTTATATCTGACCCTGAAGCTATCATTTTTTCATATTTTTCCCGATCCAGCATAAAGCACAGTTCTTCAAAGCTTGGAAGAAAGAAGTCTACATAGGCAAGGGTATCATCAAGTATCTTTTTCCAGTCTGCCTTTGCTGCATCAGATCCCGGATCTATAGCGGCCATATCCATGCTTGTGGCAATACCCTTATTCTTTACTCTCTCAAACAGTCTTACTAGATCCTTTGCGTCATTTTCATTATGCAGAAATACCCTGTCTATACCCGGAATGGCAAGTACCACGGAATATGATGTGGAACTGTTATCATCACTGATAAGTCCGCCTGCGCCGTATGAGCTTACTATGGATTTGATCAGATCGCCGAAATGATCGTTTCCAACCTTTCCAAGAAGCGTGACATCACAGCCGAGCTTTTTAAGAGCAAGTCCGGTATTGGCAACACTTCCCCCGGTACTCACATCGGCCTTATCCATATTTATGAGTTTTCCGGGTATGAGTATAGATGCTATGTCCTTGTATGATCTGTTATCAGGAAAGATTGGTGTTATATCCAGACATATATGTCCTGCCGATATGATCTTTTTTGAATCTTTTGTCATATGATCTTCCTTATGATTTTCTCATAACCATTACAATTTTTTACACTCACACATATATCATTTAAAGAAAGCACCGATCGCCTGATCGATGCTTAGTCTTATCAATTTTGCTTGAATGACAGTATCCTATTCCCTGAGCAAAAGCTCGAATTTCTTAGGATCATGCATTCCGTTTACGACTGAGGAAATGTCCTGTACCAGAGATTCTATTTTTGTATTTGCAATAGAACTGTTCTCGGAGATCTTACCGACCTCCATGGCAACAACCGAAAAGCCCTTTCCGTGTTCACCTGCTCTGGCAGCTTCTATATTTGCATTTAAAGACAGTATCTTCTGCCTGTTCTGCAGACTCTTGAGTTCCTGAGTACATTTCGTGATCTCTTCTACGATCCTGGATGTTTTTTCCACTCCGCTCTTTAGATCGACTACGATAGACTTAACATATTTTTTCTCGTACTCGGAATTAATGAAGTTATTAAGCACCTGTCCAAGAAGATTTGCAGATGCATTTATTGATTCTTCAGTTCTGACGTTTACCTTATGAAGCGCTCTTATATACTCTTCTTCATTAACGCCTATCTCTCTCGCAACCTGCCTGAACTTATCTTCATCAGGATCCTGCGGCAGCACCTGACCGCCTATTACCGCACCTACTTTTTCTCCTTTGGCAACAAGATCTATACTAAAATCCACCAGACCCGCATGGCAATGGTATACTCCATGTCCTTCCTGATCGCACTTGACACATCTTCTGCATCCTTCCTTGCTGCCTCTTGTAAGCTTAATGCAGAAATCAGTGAAGTTATAGCACTCAGATATGTAATTGCCTTCAGAATCTACAGCTACTGTAGCAAGTCCTGTGGCCATGGCCCAGTTGCGCATAATGGCTTCGAATTCATTCATGTCTACAAAATCAACTATCTTCATAAAGAACACCTCCAAAAAGCTCGCCCCTAATGATTATTCTATCACATATAGATACATATTTTCATAAGAATTTTATGAGAATGCTATCATTGAATATGCCCTTCCCGCCGCCTTGAAAGAATCTGTATAAATTATTGCTCTAACCTTAATTATTAATCTGATACCAGGTATTTCCTTATTGAAAAAAACGCCGGGATGATCCCGGCGATTTATGCTCTGTAGCTACAAAAGAACTGATCATTTTATGAACATTATTTGTTCTTTGTCCGTTACTATCAATCCATCTTCACTCTCATATATCAAGCTTACGTGGTAATCCCCTTCATGTGGAGTTTGTTCTGATGCAGATATTAAGTGTGGGCAGTCACTGATGTCCAATTTTTTAATTGCTCTTGAACGTAGAAAAGCTTCTTCAATATTCGGGGAGTTGCTGATATTCAGGTTTATTTCAACTTTTTCATTATAATCATATATAGCGAATGAACGAAGCTTGTTGCAATTGCTGAGGTCAGCAGAAGTAAGTACCTGATCATTTGAAATAGTTACAATATCCAGATTATCGCATCCTGACAGATCTATGCTGCAGCTTTTTTCCTGCTCGGATCTGAAATATGCTCTGAAAATATTAAGTGCATCACAATCCGCGAAAACAAAATCACCGCTCGCCTCACATTCGCGAAATCCCGAGGTACCAAATTCTATATTTTCTACAGAATCATTATTTAAGAAAAACCCATTTTCAAAAACACAATTGCGAAATATCAGATTGGTAACTGAAGCTTCATTATCAAAAACAAATGTGTCGCTGAATACACAATTCTCTATAGTGATCTCTTCCAAGTTAGTCAGATTCTCAACGGCTGACAGATCAGGACATGTATTACTTAAACCAAGGCTTTTCAAATTGGTCAGCTTCTCAATGCCCGATAGATCAGAACATTCACGAAAACTGATGCTCTCCAGATTTTTCAGTTTCTCAACACCCGATAGATCAGAACACTCGCCCCAAACAGGAAGGATCTTTGCTTCTTCCAGTTCCTCCTTGTTCAAAAAACCATTTTTGTTTTTATCAACGTAACCGATGATTGCACCTCTTAATCCACGATCAGGAAAGTGTTTCTCATTGATCCGAATGCCATGCAATGAGATTAAAAGAACTAACGCAGCGATCGGCAACGTTATCAACAAGATGTTTTTTATCAAATTGGCTTTTTCATAATGTTTTCTCCAAAAACTCATAATTCACCTAAAACAGTCTTCTACTATTGATCGCACTTTAGTAATGTCCGGTATCTGATCATTTTTCAAAAACAAACTCTTTACCAAATTTCTTTTTGTACAATTCCTTCCAGTATGTATCAAATCCGGGATAATTGAGTTCATCACCGCTGTTTCCTCTATAGCCTTTTACATTATACTCATTGTCTTTCATTCTTATCACAAAGGTATAATCAAGATTGTATTCGTAATCTTTGTTCATTTGCTGAGAGATATGCTTAGGCAGCTCATCTCTGATGCTTTGTACATCCTCGTCTGTAAGATCTGCACACTCCTCCGCATCCGTGTAATCAGAGAACTGTTTTGTTGCATAATATATCTTATTATTCTTAAGATCTAGTGTCATCCTTCCCGGATAAGCCAGCTCGCCTCCATAATACATATCAAACTCAATCATGATCACATCCGCTTCTTTTATAAAATCTTCAAGCGGAAGCTCACTCGGCGTTCCCTGAAAAATCCTGCCGGTATCCGTTCCGTATATTACACCATTATGATAATCAGCTGAAACCATGGCCCAGTAATCTCTCGTGGCTAATGTATCCTCCCTGAATCTGTATTGCATGATAAAATCCAGGATATAGTCTCTAGGGATATCTGTCTCTGTAACACCGTAGTATTCCATGAATCTATCAACACTGACAATCTCATCATCCAGTTCTTTATCAGCCGGATCAATATTGGAATTTATGTCACATCCAACAAGAAGCAATGCCATCACAAGAACTGACAATAATAAAATATTTCTTTTGCTCATTTGTTATCTTTCTCTTTGACGCCGGAAAATCGAAGTTTTAATCACTACCATTGTTATTCTACCTGCCATTTATATTATAAGTTAAGATTCTTTCTCATGTAAATAACATCATCCATGGGGCGTGTAAACTTATTGTAGGAATTTAATAGATAGAATACATCTAAGATATTTAGGTCTTAGCTCCCTTTTCCTCAAGTCTTTTCCGAACCCTGAGCTCTTTTTGCTGAAGTGCTGCCACCAGTCCTGCGACAGCCATCGGTGTTTCTATAAACTTTACACCTATAAGAGTCTTGTTTTCATCGAAGTCCTCTAC
>CADAPR010000167.1 GCA_902789785.1 uncultured Lachnospiraceae bacterium | reverse complement strand
AGCAAACAGACAGTCAAGGTCGCCGCTGGCGCCTCGTCAGAGGTTTGCCTTGACAGGATGGGAGCTTGTGCTATCACACAGAAAAAGTGATTGACCCTTAATAAGTTTGAACCATTCATCTGCCGAGTTTTGAAGTGAATAAATTAAAATAATCCAGCTATCCCTTGTGGTTGCTGGTATTTTTTTGTCAATATTTTGTATTTTAGGTATAGCGTAGTTTAGCGAAGTGTGTTATAATATATTCAACCAACAAGAAAGGGGTGTTATTATTGGCACAACGAAAACGAAGAAGAACAAAAACAAGGACTGTTGTTGACTCTGCTGCAAGAAATGCCGCCGTGCTGTCTGACGGATGCAATCTGGAGTTTGTCAAAGGCGCTGAGTTTGACGGGATTTTTGAAATCCCCATAATCAAGAAACCGAAAAAATACCGAATCCCCAAACAGCTTGTCCCCTTCAGTAAAATGGCAAAAGCCGATCCGAAATCGTTTGCTGTATGCGAATACGAAAACGACAGGGAGTTCAGAGATCTGCTGCTTAACCCTGATGAATACATAAGCATCATAAAGGAATATCAGGGATTTATAACTCCCGACTGCTCTGTCTACAGGGATATGCCGTTAGCCTTGCAGATAACAAACATATACCGTAACCGTGCTATAGGCTACTGTTTTCAAAAGCATGGTGTCTATGTTATTCCTTGTGTAAGATAGGGGGATGAAAGGACTTATACCAAGAAATTTCTTCCCGAAAAGATAGCTTTTCTCGGAGTAGAAAAGCACAGCATTGTTTCTGTCGGTTCGTATGGTCAGCTCAAAGACAGAGTCAACAGGTATTTTTTCGAAGCAGGAATGGATTCGATGATGGAAACTCTCGAGCCCGAGATCGTACTTGTATATTCCAAAATGCCTGATAATATAGAACACAAATATCCTGATACAAAGTTTGTTGAATATCTCGACTGGACAAGTACCGTAAGAAAGGAGCAGGAAGATAATGGGCGCAGGTCAGAGTGATCTTTATAAGGGAACCTACGGGGATAATCCCGACAACATACCGGACGAACTTAAAGGTAAAATAAAACTGCCTGAAAGTGATTCCCAGATAAAACATATATTCAGAAATGCAAAGGGGCATCTTGAAGACACTCCCGAGAACAGAAAACTTCTGCTTGATCTGGCAAATAACACTGAATATCATGCAGGTAAAGACTCCCGGGGCAATGAGTGGCATTTCAAAAACCTTGATGACGGAAGTCAGATATGGGTATCCATAAGAAACGGTGTCATACAGAATGGCGGTATCAATAATCCGCCACACTCATGGGATGACAGGAGCGGATTAAGCACAAATATTTTTGGAGGTGACAAGAATGAATAAATTTGAACTTTTTACTGTTATTTATTACTGGCTCGATAATTATTACAAAGATACAGCCGATGATCTGATCATCAACCAGTTAAGCGATATGAATCCTTTTATCTGGGCAGAAGCAACTTCAGCCGATCCGGCAGTATATGATGAATACTGCGCATTTATAAAAGAAAAAAACATAACTGTTGAAAACAGTCTGGCTGTCGCAACAGAATATGCCTCTTCCATCGAATATGCTGATATATCTGAAGCATTTGAAAATGTAGATAAGAACGAATGGGACAACGGAATCAGAAAATATCTTGAGAGCGAACACAAAGGTGCAGATATATCTGAGTAAATATACAGGGGGATTTGTTAATGTATCTGAAAAAGAAAAGGGAACCTGACGGCGACATCTACCTTTCGATCATGGAAAAGTATTATGACAGCAAAAAAAGATCAGCCCGTGAAAGAACAGTCGAAGGACTCGGACATGTCAGTGAATTAAAAAAAGAATACGATGATCCTGTTGCATACTTTACCCGGTACGCAAAGGAACTCACCGAGCAGAAGAAAAAAGAAAAGGCTGTTACCATTACGATCGATTCTGCAGAAAAGATGCCTGTCGGTACTGATGATGTTAAAAATGCAGGCTACGGCATTCTTAAGGAACTTTACAGACAGCTCGAACTGGACAGGTTCTGGAACTGGAAAACACGTAATCTCTCCATAGAATTCAGCGTTGACAAGATATTCAGGCTGCTTGTTTTTTCACACATCCTGCTTCCTGCGTCCAAGAAAGGTACTTTTGACCAAAAGGATTTTTATTTTGAGGATTTCGGAGATTTTTCACTTGATGATGTATATCATGCACTTGATATCATTTATGATAACAATGAGGCTCTGCAGCAATGGATATATGAGCATTCAGATTCTATATGTATTCGCGACCTTTCCGTTTCCTACTTTGACTGTACCAACTATTATTTCGATATCGGGCGTTCCGATATGGATATCCCCGGTGATGACGGAAACCCTGTAGACAAGAACGGAAATCCCATTGACCCTAAATACCGCAAGCGCGGTCCCGAAAAGAACCACCGTCCCGATCCGATAGTTGAAATGGGGCTTCTTATGGACAGGAACGGCATTCCTCTTGCGTTTGACCTCTTCCCCGGAAACGAATCGGAAAAGGTTCATATGCGCCCCATCATAAACAGGATCAAAAAGGATTTCTCGGACACAAGGATCATTTTTGTTGCAGACAGAGGACTCAACACATCCGATAACATCTATTATCTTAACGGTAACAATAAATGCGATGACAACCAGCGTGACGGATATGTATATGGTCAGTCCGTAAGGGGTGCCGACGCCGAGTTCAAGAAATGGGTGCTTTCCGGAAAATATATCACTGAGAAGATAAAGGATGATGACGGCAATGAGATAACATTTACGCACAAGAGCCGCATTTATCCCAAAGAACTTCATGTAAATGTTTCAAAACCCGGCCAGACGAAAAAGTCAAAAAAGACCGTAAAAGTCGATCAGAAACAGATGGTATACTACTCAGAAAAATATGCAAAGAAACAGCGTGCAGACCGTGAAGTCATGGTGCAGCGTGCAAAGGATCTGATAAGCCATCCGAAGAAATATGACAAAGTCACTGCTGCCGGTTCTGCCTCTTATGTCCTGGGCATTTCTTTTAACAAAGATACGGGAGAGATCGTTGACGGGAAGGCTCTGGCTCTCAACCAGGAAAAGATAGATGAAGAACAGAAATATGACGGCTACTACTCCATCGTAACGAGCGAGCTTGAAATGACTGATCATGAGATGCGTGATGTGTACAGAGGTCTTGCACAGATAGAGGATACATTTAAGATATCGAAGTCCGAGTTCGATTCAAGACCTGTCTATGTAAGGACAAATGAGCACATAGACGCACACTTTGTAACATGTTTTACCGCACTAGTTCTTATAAGACTTTTACAGGCAAAGCTTGATAACAGTTTTCCTGTTGGTCGCATAATCAATGCAATGAAAGAGTATAACTGCATCCCTATAGATGCGAATACTTACCAATTCACTTATTATGATGAAATACTTGAAAAGATCGGAAAAGTATTTGACATGACACTTGATAATAAATATCGTACACGCCAGCAGATACAGCGTTTCCTTCGATATTGAAAAAATTGGGTCAATCACTTTTTCTGTGTGATAGCACAAGCTCCCATCCTGTCAAGGCAAACCTCTGACGAGGCGCCAGCGGCGACCTTGACTGTCTGTTTGCTTT
>CADAPR010000166.1 GCA_902789785.1 uncultured Lachnospiraceae bacterium | reverse complement strand
CAAGATAGAGGACATATAATGTCGCATAGTAAAATGCGCGTTACATGTCCTGTAAACTTATAAACAATTCCTGTAGTCTTTAAAACGAAGAGAGCAAAACTCAAACAAAAGATGAAAGGAAAAAACAAAAATGAAAAAGGAAACAAAAAACAGAATACTCATTGCGATCATGTCTATCTTATCACTTGCAGGAATAGTACTGCTGATCATGTCAATGATGAATGAAGGAACGCACCTGCTTGCGATCGCACTCGCTCTTATAGTAGTAGGGCAGATCATAAGCTGCACAGCTCTTTTAACAAGAAACAAAAGATCAGATAAATAGATACGGGGACAAAATAGCATGCTCTATTTTGTCCTTTTTATTCTTTTTTCCAAAAAAATGCTGTGGTATTCTATATACATAGTAAGAACAGGCAAAAAAGGAGAAGGATATGACAAATATGTATGTGGCAACAATAGCAATGATGGTCATAAGGATGGTAGTATTTATCGGCATCGTGCTCCTGATCACATTTGTAATGATATCAAGGAAGAACAATTCAAGATCAGGATTAACAAAGAGCAGCTCAAACGGCTACGAAAATCCAAACAGCAGCATAAACAGAGACGATTATGTGGCGACTCTTGATATGATAGAAAGGATGTTAAGAGACGGCTCATCCAAAGAGAGCATAATCGACTACATTGAAGGAAAAAAGAGAAACTGAGAAAACGGCCCTTTTAAAAGAAGGGCCGTTTTCTTGCCTAATATATCAATGAAATATATAATATACAGGAGTGAAAATTAAAGGGAGAGGATAGAAATGAAATTTCACTACGGCGGAATGTACCGCAGCGAAGCGGATTTTAAAGTTGAACCAAAACACGTTGAGGGCGAAGTGCCATTTAAGGAGCCCGGACATACTAAGTTTGCCATTGTTGCAAACCTTGGCTGCATTGCATTGTTCGCATTACTCATATATTTCGTATATCACATGGAAGGGATCGATGCAAAAAAGCTCTTTGGCGGCTTAAGAGGGGGTGCACTGATAGCGCTTGTCACTCTCTTGCCCCATGAATTTTTACATGCCACCTGCTTTAAGGAGGATGTCTATCTTTACCTTAACCCGGCCAAGTGTCTTTTGTTTGTTCACGGTACGGAGAGCATGACAAAGAAAAGATTTGTTTTTATGAGCATGCTGCCAAACATCGTCTTTGGACTGATACCCTTTATCGTATTTTTGTTTGATCATGACTTTTATCTTATAGGCATCGCATCATGCTACTGCATAGCGATGGGTTTTGGCGATTATATAAATGTATTCAATGCACTGACACAGATGCCAAAGGGCGCAAAGACTTTCTTAAGCGGATTTCATTCTTACTGGTATCTTGACAAGGATGAGAAGTAAAGGTTATGGAGATATTCAAAGCTGTCTCTGATTTCATATTTGTATCGGATGAGCTTACTAAGGCAGATGTGATCATCATACCCGGCAGCAGCAGGACTGAGCTGGCTCAAAGAGCGGCAGAGCTTTTAGAGCAGGGATATGCTGAGTATGTTATCGTATCCGGAGCAGACAACAAAAAGCTAAAGGAAAGCGAAGCTGAGTTTTTGTATGATCAGCTTGTAAAGATGGGGATCGATCCGGCAAGGATAATCAAAGAAAACAGAGCGACAAATACTTATGAAAATGCGGTTTTGTGTCTCTCAAAATGCAAAGAGCTTAAAATTGATACAGATAAGATAATAATTGTATGCAAGAACTATCACTCACGCAGGGTAAAACTCACTTTTGAGAGTGTCTTTAAAGGTTCCAGGATCATGATCGCACCGGTATGCGACAGTACAGGTATCACATCTTTTAACTGGTACAGATCTGAGCAAAAGAGAAGGATAGTATTTGGTGAAGTAGAAAAGATAGGAAGATATATGCCGGATATCATACAAGCAGACAAAGAAACAAAATAGGACGTCCTAATTTGTTCTTTTTACGGTTTATAAAATAAATGCATGGGTGTATGTTAGATATATCCTGAAAGGAAGATATGAGCAGTTTGATAATAAGAGCAGTTTTGATGCTCGCACTGACAGCACTACTGATAAAGTACGGCGATAAGGAAAAAGGAAATATCACAGGCAGCATACTTGTGGCAGTCGTATCTGTGATATTTACTGCAGCGATCGATGTCTCGGTGCTCTTTATACGTATTGATGTGTCTGACGGAGTATACCTTGTCATTTCAATGATTATAAATGTACTCGATGCGCTGATACCGTTTATCGCTCTATCTGTGATATTAAAGCTTCTATACTACAGAGCAGGCAAAAGGATACCTGTTTTCATCCTGAGTCTGTCGATCCTTGTCATTGTGACACTTTCATATATGCAGATAATGGGCATGATCGTAGCTATGAAGGCAGCTGAAGCGGGTAACTTCCTTGATGCGTTTACGAGCGGATATGATCAGAGAAAGATGGGAATCATCATGATCATAGCAAAGATACTGCCGATCATCGTCCTTTCAGCTCTAAAAGTAAGGAGCAGTGAACAGTGGAAAAGAAAAGATACATTGTAGGGATATATTTTCTGATATTCATACTGATAAGCACAGCATATCTTGCAGGCTTTATATATTCGTCCTACAGATACGCTACGGGTGTAAAGACTAAAGCTAACGTAACGGATGTAAATATAAAGACTATAAAAAACCACCATACAAAAGGCGGAAGCTCAAAGAGCAATGAAACAGACATAACATATGAATATACAGACGGCAAAGATCGGTATGAGAATACTGTAAAGATAAGCGGAAAGAAGCATATAGAAAAAGGCGATGAGATAAAGATAGCATATGATGAAAATGACCATAACAAGTCCTATCTTTTTAATGAGATCATCTGGCGTATCATGCCGACGCTTTTTTTCATATTTATAACAATTGCACAGATCTTTCTATATAAGAAGTTTTGCAGACCCAAGCCTGACGGGCCGAAAGAAACTGACGAGGTGATATGATGAGTGAACATGACAAGAAAAAGATAGCACCTATAATAATAACGATAATCGTAGTACTGTACTATATCCTTTACTTCACACTTATCATATTTGCAGTTCCGGGTATATTAACGATCATATTTGGTATCGTTCCCCTTTTGCTTGCGGGGTTAATGATATATGTATGTGTACAGAGAATGAAAGAGATCGATGGAGGAGAAGAAGATGATCTTAGTAAATACTGATTACATAAGCGGTAAGGAACTTGAGATGTTAGGGCTTGTAAAAGGAAGCACTATCCAGTCAAAGAATGTCGGAAAGGACATCACGCAGGGATTAAAGACTCTTGTCGGAGGAGAGCTTACCGCATACAATGACATGATGAATGAGGCAAGAGCCCTTGCAACAAAGAGAATGGTAATGGAAGCTGAAAACCTTGGCGCAGATGCTATCGTAAACATCCGCTATTCATCATCAGCCATCATGCAGGGCGCTGCGGAAGTAATAGCATACGGAACTGCAGTTAAATTTGCCAACTAAAAACGACGGAACCAAACATGACCTCCTGTCATTGTTGTTAATATATATATCGGCAGGAATACATTAAACTTAATAGATGCTAAAAAGTACCGGAAAACCGGTACTTTTTTTATGAGACAGTATGTGTCGCATCTGTAAATCAAACGTTTTGCGCATTCTGTGTCCTTTAAAGAAAACGTTTATACAGCTACCATGAGATCAGAAACAAAAACAAGTCACAGAAAGGACAGGAAAAAAATGAAAGATAAAAAAATGATGGCTTATACGATCTTAAGGATGTCACTTGCATTATGCGGAATGGCATTTGTCATCGCAGACATGGTAACAGAGAACGGAGAAAACAGATATCTGCCTATAGGAATGTTATTTATCGCCCTTGCAAATATCTACAGCAAAAAGGGATACTGCCTGATAGGAAAGAAAGACGGGATGTGCAGATAGCGGTTTTGACAAATTAGAGGGTGCTATTTTGTCCTTTATATCCTTTATGATATTTAAGTAATGCGATATCATTAAGTCATGAAAGATATAAAGGAAAAAAACATGAACTCAAAAATAAGCAAAGTATGGATTAGCTTTGCGATCTATCTTATTGGATACTTTGCGATAATGATCCTGACTAAAGACCAGAGCCTTGCCTGGCTTGAACTGGAAGCATTTTCACTTATCATATCGATAGCTATGCTTATCAGGCATCACCTGCCTTCAAAGAAGGGGATCATCTTATCGATCGCGGTTACAATGCTTTACGGCTTGGCAAGGATATATAGCTTTAACTTCTTTGTAATAATACAGATGTTTATAATGCTTATGGCAGCAACGGCTTGCTGCAGTGTATTTGAAAAGTACAAGGATAATGCTCTTATATTCATAAGAAATGATAAGAGATCGGATATAGTAATAAGCATACTTATAGGCGTGGCAGCAGGCATAGTGATGGCTTTTATCAACTATCTGTTAATGAAAGGCTCAAACACACGTACAGAGCCCGATTATTTAAAAGCCTTTATAAACGCATTAAGCCCCGCAACAATGGAAGAGATCGCATTAAGGAGCACTTTCTATGCATTCTGCCTTGATGCGACAAAGGGAAGCCTTACAAGTAGAACAGAGAAGTTCACTTCCTGGTTCATGATGATAGTGCCTCATATAATTCCGCATATCCTGTTTGACATCTCGCTGGGGATAGAAGGGATGATTCAGTGGATCATCATCATGATACTCTACATCCTTGTCTTCGGACTCTTATTTGCCATACTTCAGAGAAAGAGAGATATAGCATCCGCGATGATCGTTCACGGCATCGTAGACTTCATAAGATTCGTACTCTTCGGTGTACCCGGA